>CAWVVG010000017.1:0-20538 GCA_963932775.1 uncultured bacterium | reverse complement strand
TGGTGACCGCTGTAAACTTCTACGAGGCTCACCCACGGGCGGATACTGTGCGGTATTCCTCAGCAGAGGAGGCCTTGTCTGCCCTGGGCAAGCTCGGGCCCATGCCCATTCAGAATGCTTGAAATGGAGGGTTGGACCGTCTTAAAGTCAGCGCCGATGCCCGAGCCTCCGCTTGGGATCGAGGCCAGCGATGCTCAGCACTGTGGGTGTGATCATTCCGCTCTGGCCTCGGGCACAGTGTTCAATTGATCCTGCATCAGGTCGGAGTCTTCCAGTTTTTCCTCGGGTCGAACCTCGGCTGGGGTGTAAAAGAGGATGGCTTGTTCGGGCGGTATCCAGCCCATCTCTGCGGCGGTGTTGTGGCCAACACGGAGTTGCTTAAGGTTTGAAATCTCTTGCTCATGGGTCCGGGAAATGGGGATATCGACGGCCATCAATTCCGCGTATCGCTGGGGATACAGTGGCCGCTTGAACGGCTCCACATAGCCCTTGGGGTGAATGGCTTTGCTGGTCTGGGGATCGTAGGTATCGTAGGCACCGAGCGCGTGACCGATTTCATGGGCGATGGTCACCAAGGGGTAGCCGGGGTTTAGCTCGTCAATGCTCACAAAAGTCATCGCCACGCGTCCTTTGCTGGAACCACGAGAGTGCGAGGCCATATCTGGAGACCGGCCCCCATACGCCACGTAGACTTTTACGGTGAACTTATCTGCAGGGATGCCATGGTCGAGGGCCAGCTGCCGGAAATATCGTGGATACCTCCATGCCCGGAACATGGCTTTGAGCCAAGTATCACCGGGCTTGCGCAGGGCCGGGGGCGAGATGTCGACCGCGAAAGGCCCACGGCTTTCTACCCGGAACCGCCTCTCTTTGTTGCCGGTATAGCGGCTGTACTCGGTGTTGAGCCAGCCTGCGAGGTCCTTCAGGGAGCTTCCACTGGGGGTATCGGGGCTGGCCTGATTCAATTGCCGAATGATGTTTGTACCCATGTCTGCCTTGGGTGCAAATTGCATGATTCCAATGGTGATGGGTGCGGTTCCGTGGACCTGCTCTGCGTCTTGCTTGAGGTGGTCCCAGACCTTGTAAAGGAAAGCGACAAATACCAGGATCAGCATGAGCTGACGCCTACGGCTTGAGCGATTTCGGCCCTCGAATTTCAGTCGGCATGGAGTGCACAACGGGTTTCCAGCCGCCGCGGCGATGCAGCCAGGGCAGATGGCGTTGTCGCATTTCTTGCAACTGAGTGCGGCAAATTGTGCGGAATGATCTTGGCAAAATGCGGAGCCTTGTCGGTCGATGGGCTCCTCTACGATAACAACCATGCATCCCACTTCGCGCAGTCGTTCAGCGGTGGCATGAGCGGTATCGATGTCATCGGTAATTCGAGTGACGAGAGGCAAGTCTTCGGGTGAAACTGGGCGACTTCGAGGAAGCACCGCGAGCAGTCCGGCAGGATCCTTGGGGCGGCGCACAAGGATGACCGCCCATCGGGAAGTGGGGGACTTTGAATCAGGAGGGGATGAGGTCACCTGCTCAGGATAGACGAGAAGGCAATGAGCAGCATCGTTCTCTCTCTGATCAGCGCGATCGCCTTGGTGTCCCTGGGCGATCTGCGTGCCCATGTGCCTTCCGCTATCGTGGTCTTGGTCGTATGGGGTGGGTTGGTGTGGGTCCTTCCGCGTCCCAAGCTGGGGCTGTCCCACCTTGTGGTGGTTGCCTTGGTCTTGCGTTTGATCCTGGTGCTCTCACCGGCCAGCCTGTCCGATGATGTGTTTCGCTACTTGTGGGAAGGACACGTGGCCTGGGAGGGCGGCAACCCCTATCTTCACGCGCCGAACAGCCCTGCACTCGATGGCATGGGCGCGCAATCCCTTCGAGATCAGGTGGCCCACGGAGGAATTTCAGCAATTTATCCGCCCATGGCCATTTGGTTCTTTGGACTTCTTGCGCAAATCTCGACCGAAGCATGGATCGCCAAGCTTGCGATGGGCCTTGCTGACGTAGGAGTCGCCTGGTCCTTGGGTGTGATTCTGACCTCTCGCCACCGACACATCGGGCCCGCGTGGTTGTATGCCTTGCATCCCCTGGGTGCTGTCGAGTCCGCGGGAAGCGGCCACATGGAAGCCTTGGCGCTGCTGTGCGTTCTGCAAACCGTCATCTCATGGGAGCGTCGGGGAGAGGGGGGCGGCTGGGCGGTATTGGGGATGTGGGTCAAGCTGCTGCCAATGGTGCTCGTTCCAAAGGTCTGGAGGGGTCGTCCGATTCTCAGCCTGGCTGCTTTCGGGGTTGGGGTTGTGGCTGTGTGGCCTTTTATAGAGGCCGGTGCATCCTTGGGTGCCGGAATGACCAACTATGTGCAGCACTGGTCCTTCAACGGTGTGTTGTTCCCAGTCTTTGAGTGGTTGTTTGGTGGCCACGCTCGGTGGGTGGCCTTTGGAGTGGGGCTGCTGATTGTGCTGCGCTCGATACGTGTAAACCAGGACCTGGCTCGCATCGCGTTGTGGGCGGGCGGTGCATTCGTAATGCTCTCGCCGACGGTACACCCTTGGTATGTGTTGTGGGCTTGGGTCCCTTCGTTGCTCTGTGGTGTGCGCTCTTGGACGGTGTTGGCAACCTTGGTCCCCTTGTCCTATGCCGCCCTCATCAGCTACGATCAGGGTACGAGTTCATGGGAGGAACCCTGGTGGCCACCGCTACTTTCGACGCTACCTTTTCTGGTGGCCCTGGTATGGGAGTCCGCTCAGCACGCGACCCAGCCGGGGCCCTGGGGTCCTGGTGCGATCGAGTACCAGCGGCGATCTGTGTCCCGGACGGAACCCGACGACTCGACATTGTTTCAGCGCTGAGTGCGCTGTTTTCCCGCCTTGAGCGGCCAGGTCCTGTGGTGGTTGGACTTGGGCTTCATCGGCCCATGACCCCCGCAGAGTTGGGGCCAATCAAAGAATTTAATCCTCACCAGCATGATCCGGATGATGTGGTCTCAACCGCAATCGTGGATGGCATTCAAGGTTCCGTTTATCGGCCGGTGGCTGAAGCGCCCTATGCCATCGGAGTCGGTGTGGTTGAGCTCCACCAGTATGCTGGCGTGAGTGGCGGACACAAGGCGGTTGCAGTGGGATGTGGTGGTCGGCAGACCATCGCCGCTCTCCATGACCGTTCGCGGGTGTTGTGTTCGGGCGTCCGGATCGGGAGCATCGACCAAAACCCGTTCCGTCAGACGATCGACGAGTTGGGGCGAGCGGCGGGATGTCGCCTGGCATTGGTATGGGTTCCAGCGGCGGATTGTTGGTTGTTTGGCTCGCCGGAGGGAGTGGTACAGGAGGGACTGCGACGCCTGGATCCGTGGATCCAAGTGGATTCTCTGGCGGATGGTGCGGTTCTCCACGTCCCGCCATCGAAGGCGAGCTCGCTGTATCAGGCGAGTCGGGCTGCAACCTACTTGAGTGAGTCTCCTCATCCGCCGCTCAATCCGGGGGCGACCCTGGTTTTACGGGCGCATTGTTCGGAAGGGCTTGGCACGGAGGCGGGTTTTGTAGCTGCACTGAAACGCAGTTCACCACCTTGGTCGGAGTTATTGGTGGGCCCTCCACCCACGGGTGCTGGCGCTCAACGTGCGGTGATGTTGGCCAAGCTCGCAGCCCGGTACCGGCTGCGAATCGAGGGCTGTACCGACCCGTCGGTGTTTGGAGCGGTTGGCATCGAGGCCACCCGCGAGGTGAGTCCTGTTTCACCTACTTGGCTACAGGTTGACCGCCCGTTTCATCAACTGCCTCAGTTCGTCCAATCTCGAAGCAGCAGTCCAAAAAGTTGATCGCAAACCCTGTGCCAAACAAGAGGATGAAGGGAAGACTGCTCCAGTAGTCACCGTCAATGACCCACAAGACTGTGGTTAGGTAGTACACGGTCATTCCGCCCGTGATCAGCAGCCGTGAACTGCGGCTCCGGGGTACCGAGATGGGCACCCCGCTTGAGCCTTGCTTGGGTGTTCGGATGAACGTGGCATCGTTGCTGAACAGCCCCTCGACGACAGCCAAGGTCTGTCCCCCTGAGCACCCGATGCCAACCGCCATCGCCAGCGGAATTTCCCACCATCGTCGACGAAGGTGCTCACCGCCACAACGCAGAGCCACAGCATAGAAGCATGTGATGCTTCCCGTAGCCGCGAGGATGGCGAATAGGTCCAACCACGCCATGCCTTCGGAAAACAAGGCATCTCGAGCCGGTATGGACACTGGTAGAAGGATCGCCAAGCTGAAAACAAACGGGTAGGCCAGCACCATGGTGAGGTGATTGGAGGCCTCCAAGCGCACCGACCAAGGCAGGGGTGCACGCAGTATGGGACCCAGCAGCTTCCGGGCTGTCTGCACCGTTCCTTTGGCCCATCGATGCTGCTGGGTGAGAAAAGCCTGCATGCTGCCGGGGACTTCCGCCGGGGCCACAACGTCGTCCCGGTACACAAAGTCCCAGCCGGCTATTTGTGCCCGATAGCTGAGGTCCAGGTCTTCTGTGACGGTGTCGTGGGACCAGCCGCCTGCGCTCTCGATGGCCCGCCGCCGCCAGATGCCAGCGGTTCCATTGAAGTTGAAGAAGCGTCCCGTTCGGTACCGGGCGGCGTGTTCAATGAGAAAGTGACCATCGAGCATCATGGACTGGATGCGACTGAGCCAACTCTGGTCGCGGTTTAGGTGGCCCCAGCGCGCTTGCACCATCCCGATGTTCGGAGAGGCGAAGCTCACCATCATTTGTTTCAGGAAATCCGCCGGAGGAACAAAGTCCGCATCGAAAATTGCAATGAAGTCGGATGGGTCGCAGGCGAGTCCTTCTGCCAAGGCTCCAGCCTTGTAGCCCGTTCGAACCTGGCGCTGAATGTGTCGGATCTGAACGCCCTGGCTGACCCAGGCTGCGATCCGAGTAGCGGCCAAGGATGAAGTCTCGTCTGTGCTGTCGTCCAGTACCTGGATTCGGAGATTGGGCCAGTCCAAGTGTGCGACTGCATCGATGAGTCGCTCGATTACGGCGGCCTCGTTGTACACCGGGAGCTGCACCAAAACGGTAGGCTTGTTCTGCTGTAGCGGGTCGATCGGTGGGGCGGGGTGTCGAAGCCAGTGAAGCAACACGAGTCGGTGAACCCCCCAGGTGCACAGCGCACCCAGGCAGATGAAGTAGGCAATGCATATCAGGAGGTGGAGGTTCATGGTGTGGAAGCTCAATATCCTGGGCAGTCATTCTGTTCACAGTCAATAAAAACCTGCACCCGACCTCTTGGCGACCGATCATCCTTTGGCTATAATTAAGACTCTGCCTGGAGGGTGTTTAGGACATATCGTTTGGCCCCCGTGTTTTTATTTGGGAACCAGCTCTGGCCGTGAAGGGTGTGCCTTTATGTAAAGGAAACCTGAAGCGGTGATCAAGGTACCCCCCTTTCTTTTTAGGGGGGCCATAGAGAAAGTCCGCACCACCAAGGTGGTCCCCCCTCTACTCGGATTTCCGGGTAGAGGGGCTTATTTTGGAGTGTTCTGTGTTTCTACTCGTGTCGATGGTTGGCTTGGGCTGGGCGACACCAGGTGTGCCAGAAGTGGAGACTCCTGAGTTGATTGAGGGTGTGTCAGCGGACCTGGAACGCCCCCAGATCGAACCCCCGACTCAGCGGGCGTTGCTCGAGGAGGCGGTGGCCCTGCGGCGAGTGGGCGCTTTCGATGAGGCAGCCGTCATGTTGGCGATGGCCCAACAGACTCCGGGTGAAGTCGACGAACAGGTTGCCTACCAGTCTGGTGTGTTGTTGGAAATCACAGAACAGTGGGCCAAAGCGGTTTTGGCATACGAGCGGGTAGAGGCCGGTTGGCCGGACACGCCGTCTGCGGTCGATGCTCAGTTTCGCCGGGCATATTGCCTGGAGGAAACGGGAGAGCACAAGGCCTCCATTCGCGTGGTCCGCAGCCTTCAGCGTCGGGGGCGCTGGAGTCCGGCCGACGAAGCCAGCATGTCACTTCAGCGGGGCATTGCTGAGACCCGTTCGGGTCGAGTCCGGCGAGGCATACGACGGATCTTAAAGGCCCTGGACTCCGTTCAAATGGACCGAACTTGGATTCAGGCCAAGGCACGTTTGGCGCTGGTTCGGGCTCAAACCGATGCTGCGGCGACCATTAAGCTCAAAGGGAATCGCAAGGCGGCCCGACGCTTGACGCGTCGATCGGCGCTGATTGCATCGGCGGAAAAGCAAGCCATTGCCATGTTCAATTTGGGCGAACCCGAGTTCGCCCTGGAAGGATTGTTGTTGCTCGGCGATTCATACCTGGCCCTGTACGAAGACATGCTGCAATACCCCCCGCCGCGTTCGGTGCCCAAGGACCAACGAGAGGCCTATCGAGAGGCCGTGGGCGAAAGGGCACAGGTTCTGTGGGCCAAGGCCCATGCACGGTATGACGAGGGCGTACGGGTGGCCGCCCGAACTCAGTGGGTGGGATCGGTGACTCAGCGCTTGGTAATGGCGCGTGATCGCACAGCTCCGGCCGACCCCGTCGTGCCTTAGTCTGCGTTTCGTTTCCGCTCGGTTTCCACTTGTCGCAGGAAGCGCTCAGCACCCTCATTGGGCCCAAAGTGACAGGTGATTGTGGTGTCTTTACCGGACACAGTGATGCTCATCACGTCCTCGGAGGTTCGCTCTACGGCGGTGGCTGAGACCTCTGTCCATGGAATCTCTGTGGCTTGTTCATCCTCAACCCGACCGACGCTATGGCTCCGAATGACACATGCCCTAGTGCCATCGTAGCCTGGGCTCTCGTCGTGCCAAGCCGCTGGAATTTCGCCGAGCTCAAGCAAGCCCAGTTTCCGCATCGGCTGGAGCCGCCACACCTGCACCTCGGATCCATGAACCAGGCTTCGGGCTTCCTCAGGTTGGCTGTTGAGCAACCCGATGGTGGCGCCGATCATTCCGAACAGGCCCAAGCTGCCGATACCAAAGAGCAAGAGCGCGTACAAGCCGGCACCGCACCCGGGGGCATCGTAGGGAATCGGCGGTGTGGCTGCATCACTCATTGGACGGAGGTATCCGTTCGGGTGTACTCGGGCTATGGACGGATATGGCTGGCATTGCCCTATTCGATCTCGACCGAACCATTCTGGGGTGCAATTCGGCGACCCTCTGGGTGAAGCGCCAGGTTCGAGAAGGCCGAATGGGCCGCTGGGACGCCGTAAAAATGGCAGCGACGATCGGTCTATATCAACTGGGTATGGGCAATGTGGACGACGGGGTTCGGGCTGCAATTCGTGGGCTGGAGGGTCAGCTTGAAGCGGACGTTCGCGCGCAGACGGACCTGTTCTGGCACGAAGAGGTGGCCCATCGGGTTCGACCGGGCGTGCATTCAGTCTTGGATAAACACCGCGCCTTGGGAGATCCCATCTGGTTGTTGACGGGGAGCTCTACCTATATGTCTGCCCAAGTCATCGAGGCCCTGAAGCTTGATGGCACAATCTGCACCACTTTTGAGGTGAAGGATGGCATCTTCACTGGACAGGGTGAGCTGTGCTACGGCGAAGGAAAGCTCGTGGCGGCACTCCCCATTCTCGAGGCCCGAGGTGTGTCCTTGGAGGACTGTACCTTCTATACGGATAGCTACACCGACTTGCCAGTGCTCAACGTGGTTGGGAGGCCCGTGGCAGTTCATCCGGACCCACGCCTCGCCCGCCATGCCCGCTCCCAAGGCTGGGAAATAGAAGACTGGGGCCTGGCTTAAGCCTTCGCCCCTCAGTCCGTGGCCTCAAGCTCAACCCGCCGGATCTGTCTCTGGGCGTTTGAGTAGAGGGAAAACGGAGGGATCGGGACCGAATACGCTGGGAGGAAACCCTGTGGGCGGGCCGCCGTCTACCGTCAGGACCCGCTTGAGGACAAAGTCTCCAAGGAGCGGATTTTGACCAAAGAGACTCGAGAGCCCTGCACGGTCTTTCCATTGAATCAAGCCGAGGCTCCACAGCTGGAACAGGTTGATGAGCGGGTCGACGCCGGGAATGGGGTAGTCCGAACCGTGGACCAAGCGGTGGTGGAGATCCCGTCGACGAAGCAGCGTGTCGGCGACTCCTCGCACTCGGTTGAGGAGGAGGATGGCGGATATTTCACCGTACAGCTGGCCCTCCCAGCGTGGGTCATCCATTAGACGCAGGAATAGGTCGAAGGCCGGTGTAGGGCGCTGTGTTGGGTGGTCCAAGTCCATTGCATTGCCGTGGCTTGCACAGTGAGCCACCACCACGGTGACCCCAGCCTCCAGCGCCCGGCGGAGCCTCAAGGGGTTCCCGAACTCTTGGGTGTGTTCGGAGGGCACGGCCTGCTCTTCACCTCCATGGCTAATGAGTGTGAGCTTTCGCTTTGCCATGACCTCATATGCGGCATCACACATTGGGTTGGCCGGGTCGATCCACATGGCGTTCGGTAGCCACTTGATGGCGACCGCACCCTGGTCCGCCACTCGGTGCAGGGCCTCGACTGCATCATTGCGGTAGGGGTGCACGGACGCACATCCAGCGAACCGATCCGATAAGGTTGTCGTCTTGAACATGTAGTCATTGGGGACGTGGAAGATGGTGTCCTCAGGCCTGGCCTGGCCGTCCTCTCCGTACACCTGATCGAAGGCCATCAAGAGAGCCTTTCCGCGGTGGGGCATGGCCTCCACCCGCTGCTTCAGAACCGCCATGAACTCCTGGTCCACTTGGTCCATATTCCGTACACCGCTTGCCTTGGCATAGGACCGAAAACGAATCCAGTTTAATGGGTGGCCCATGGCGTCGCTCATGTCGGGGTGCACCGCACAGCCGGTGTTTCCATGGCCCATACCCACCACGTGATTGTGCACATCAACGAACGTGTCGGGGTTGATGCCATCCATGGCTCGGTCGATCAAGTCAGCTTCGGACTCATTGGCAGCGTGAGCGGACAGAGGCACCGCCAGTCCCGCGGCGCCGCCCCCCAAGAAAGCACGTCGTGAGAGCACGTCCATCTTAGCTCCGCTGGATGGTGCCACTCACCATTCCATTGGAGGTCTCGATTTGGATCTCCTGGGCATTCTGAGCGGCTTTTCGGAGCACTGCCAAGGCCACAGAATTGTCTGGGCCATGGGTGACACTGCTGATTTCGCCGATGGCCTTACCGTCGAGCAGCACCGGCAATCCGATTGCTGGTGTCTCTTTCGGAAAGATCAGGCGCTCGAGGGTCTTGTTGACCTGTCCTTTTACGTCCACTCGATTGATGACTTCTTGGCCGAGGTAGCATCCCTTGTTGAAATTGCAGACCTCTTGATTCAGTCGAAGTTCGTGGATGAGCGAGCGCTCAGTTCCGTCTGCCGGCCACTGGGCGCGCCCGCTGCGAATGCGCAAGTCTTCCATTGTGGCGTGGCCCATGGCTGTGGCACCCGCGTCGAGTAAAGCAGTCCACGTGGGCTCGACGAGTGCCGTGGGCACCAAGAGGTCAAAACCACCGAGTCCGGTTCGGTCCTTTGCGCCTACGCGGATGCCGGAGTCGGTCTTGGTGTGGTGACCTGGAATTGGGGTGGGCAGTCCGGCTGAGGCCAAGATCTCTTGTGCGCTGGGGCCTTGAAGGCTCAGGATCCAAGGGTTGGTGTCGGAGACGCTGAGCTCCACATCGTCGAAGACAATGTACAGGGCGTAGCGTTGCTCGAACCAGTCTGCTGAGACTCCCTCCAGGACGACCTCGAAACGGTCTGGACCCGTGCAATATACGTCGATTAGGCCCTGGACCCTGCCCCTGTCATCGCACATCGCTGAGCGGCTCACTTGGCCGGGTTCCAGGTCTCGGATGTTGTTGGTGAACATGCCGTTTGCAAAGCGACGAGCATCGGGTCCTTCCAATACGGCGGTCCCGAGGTGGGTCAGGTCAGCCAAGCCTGCAGCGGCCTTCGCGGCAGCACACTCCGCGTTGGCTTCTGCGTATAGAAGAGGCACGTCTATGCCATCGATTGAGACCACCTCAATGTTGGCGGCTGTATGGGTGGCATGAAGCGGAGATAGACTCATTGTTCGTCCTCGTCGTCAAATCCCATTGGATTTGAACGGTCCATGATGACGGTAGCGTTGTCTTCGTCGCCATCCATTGGAAGTGTGATGGGGGTTAATGGGGGTCTGGGGTTGGAGGGCCTATCCGGTGGATTTGGCCGCTCTTTCGGTTCGGTTTGTCGGGATGCAGGTAGCGGAGCCGGGGCGGGGTCAGGCTCCACTTTGAAGGCTATGGCGAGGGTGTCTTGGAGCAAAATGTCAGGCTCGGCATGCACATCCCGTGTCATCACGGGAGGTTCTGGCGGGGGCGTATCGCTTCTGTTCTGCTGGCGAATGCGCCAGAACAAGAAGAGTCCGCCCACGGTCACCACGAACAGGAAGGCGCAACAGCACCCTCCTGCGAGTGCGAGGGTGGCTTCTTGGTTCAGGTGGGTCATCCGCGGTCTCCGAGAGGTGTCATTACCTAAGCGGTCACGGGGTACTGGCCCACACAGCGGCACCACCCCAGTCGGTCACATACAGAGGCGAGTCACCGTCCATTCGTCCAGCCAAACGAATTTCCTCCATACCGACACGGGTATCCGTACCCACATAGAAGACACCCCACTCGGGTCCTGTTGCCCACAACTCGCCGGCAACCAGGTGGAGACCGTTTACCGTTCGGTTGTCGATGAGTTCAGGTTCTCCGCCGGGCCAATCGATCCGGGTGACACCGCTAATGCCGCCGACGTAAACGTAGGTGTCGTCCGCTGTGACGGTCGATGGCTCCGAGACTCCTGGCTCGACCATCTGTGCGGAGGACCCGTCGGGGGACACCACAAAGAGCGTGCCCACAGTGGGGTCGGTGACCACCCAGTTTCCATCGGGTGCCATGGCGAGGTCGGTGGGCTCCCGAAACACCGTGTCGCCTGCAGCGGACGCGATCTGGACACCGTCCCGCCCATCGAGGCGCAGCAGTGAGCCCGCCTGTCTGTGGACCGAGGTGGTGTAGTACAGGGAGTCTTCATGCCACTCGATGCCGAACACTGACCCGGCTCTGTCCGTGAGGGTTTCTACCCATGCGACCTCGGGGTCCCAGACATCAATGCGGCTCTCTTTGATGCTCACAAAGATTCGTCCATCGGGTGCGAGCGCGATGTCATAGGCCCCTCCGGTCACCTCAAACAGTGGCTCGGCTACGACTTCGTCGGTGGGTGCATCTTCGGGTTCCAGCCCGGAGGGCCCACCGTCTGAGTCCGAGTCTGAATGGTTCGAAGCGTCACTCGTATCTGATTCAAGAGTTGCTTTGTCTGAGCTGCAGGCAGTGGCAGTCGCGATCAAAATGGATAGCCGAGTACAGAGATGCATGTTCGCATCCTGCCACGACCGAGGATGGTATGCCTGAAATGAAAGACCTGATGGAATGGATCGACCCCACACAATGGGGGTTTGGTTGGATGGATGCCCGGGTATTGGTCATCGTGATCGGGGGCACTCTTATAATTGCTGGAGGCCGACTCTATCGGTTGGTCCTAATTTCTCCGGGCTTTGTGGGCGGGGTCCTCCTCTCTCATCATTACGCTCCATCGGGCACCGATGGCATGAAGCTGGCGATCGGGATTGGGGTCGGGCTGGTTGGCGCACTGCTCATGCACCTCATGGAGCAGGCCGCCTTGCGCCTGTTGGGTGCTGCGATGGCGGTTGGCATTGCTGTGGCTTTTGGACCGGATTTGTTCAGTGGCGACCCACCGTGGTTTCTGAACTACGTTGCGGGCGCAATCGGTGCGATTGGGTTTCCGATGATTTATCAGCGCGCCCTGCCTCTGTTGACATCCTTGGCCGGAGCCATGGCCATCGCGTGGGCCCTCGGGCGGCAAACGGACATTTGGATTCTTGCCATCCTTACTGTTTCTGGAGCGATCATTCAGACCTTCATATCTGGTCGTTCTCGCTGACCCTCAAGGGGATGTGGTCTGTTTCGGCGTTGGCGCGGTATGGGCGGATGGTGGAATGGTCCCACCCAGTCGGATCATTCGGCCCATAAAGCGCGTGTCCAAGCGCTTGGCACGACGGCTCTGTTCAACCCAGTCTTCAACCGGCGGCGGCTCGACTCCGTCGGACTCGAGGAAGGGCAGAAGCAAACGACCAAGCTCTACGACCTTGTCTGGATGGTCCTCTGAGACATCGATTCGGTTGTGGGGATCGGCCGTTCGGTCGTAGAGGTCCACTCGGATTCCACGCTTGAGACTGTGCCAGATCAGTTTCCATTTTCCGAGCTGAAGTGCCCGATCTTTCCCGGCGATCAGATGGGGTAGAAACTCGGAACGAATATGAACCTGGTCCGTCTCGGCATCGAGCTTGTAGCGCTTGCTCACCTTTTTGAAAGGATACTTTTTGTGTCCTTTGACCCAGTAACGAGGCTCGCTAAGTCCGGTCTCCATATAGACGGGACGTTCCTCATCTTCCGATTCACCACGGGCCAGGGGCATCACGCTCTTTCCAGAGACTTCGTTGGGCCAGTCAATGTTCAAGAGGTCGGCAATGGTGGGTGCGAAATCGATCAGGCGAACGGCGTCATCCACGACGTCACCCGCATATTTTCCATCGGGAAAGCGAATGGCAAACGCGATGTTGGTGTGGCCCTCGCCGTACATGTGGAAGCCATGGTTGGGGCCCCACCACTTGTAGGGCAGATCCGGCGCCCAGACTTCTTCACCGTGGTCGCTAAACAGAATGATGATGGTGTTGTCGAGCAGGCCGCTCTGTCGCAGTTCGGCCACCACTTCACCGACCAGGTCATCGGCCATTCGAATGCCTGAATCGTAGATTTTAAGGTCTTGTTCAGCGATACGTTGCGCCCGTTTACCCTTGGCGCCATCAATTTCATTGACCACCAATGAGGAGCCGGATGCGGAGTACTTGAAGCGGTTTCTGCCCGTGTACCCATTTTGATCGAACATTCGGTACCAAGGGTAGACTCGGTCCCCTGGAACGTGGAGCACACAGGAGTGCATCGCATAGAAAAAGCGGTTGGATTTGGAGAGCTCAGCGAGGCCGTCGACGGCCCACTCGGTGAACTGCTCCGGTCGATAGGATGCGCCAAAGGACTGATTGTAGGCCTGGACAGGAAGGAAACTGAATCCCACGCGGTTGTGCAATAAGCCGTGAAATGCTCGAAATCTGGGTTCATTCACGCTGATAGCGAAGTTTTGAATTCCGACTGTTGGCTGTCGGATCATCTCAAACCCGGTCCCTGGTACCATGTACGAAAAGCGGCTGTCGTCGGTGGCAAAGCCGGTAGCGAAGCCGGCATTCTTGAGGACGGCGGGAAGAAGCGCTGGTTCGGGGATCAGTCGTTCGGCGGTTGGCAGATTGTCGCGTATGCCATGCACCGTGGGCCAGGTTCCAGTCATGGTGGTGGTCCATGCGGGGTAGGTTCGGGAGATCTGTGAGAAGGCTTGAGTGAACACCAAGCTCTCTTCGAGCAAAGCATCGATATTTGGGCTCGTATTGCGTGGGTTTCCGAAGTGTCCGAGTCGGTCCGGTCGCAAGGCATCGACTCCGATCAACACAACGTTCATGCCCTCATTATCGACGGCTTTTTTGGCCTGTATGGGTTGCAACAGGACGGCGACAGCACCACCATAGGCCACGGCCAAAGCGAGGACGCGGAAAAAGCCGGGGCGGGCGGCTTTCTGCCAAGCGCTATGGCCCAGCTTTACTACGGTAAGTCCGGCAATCACCCACAGAGCGTCGATCCAGACCGGCTCCGCGAACTCGGCCCAACGTCGCCGCCAGGGGAACCATCCGTGCAGCGTAGGGAATGTGATGATCTGCCGTGCAAAACCGAGGACGGTGGACACGAGGATGAGGGTGGTCGCAGCGCGCCACCAACCCCAAAATGGCTTTGGCACCGGGTGAAGAATGCGGACCAGTAGGTGCAGCATGATGCCGGCCATCAACCCCATGGTCAGGTAGGCCAGGGCGGCCCCGGTTACGAACTCGAGGACGGCACCCTGCAGCTGCTGAATGGTGGTCTCATCCGTCTTGATTCGGCCGGTGGCCCGCTTCAGGTAGATGAGGCTGTCGAGGGCATCCCAGACAAAGAGTATCGTGAACCAAATCACACCGTAAACGAGGTCGCGCCGGGTCTGTTTCATAGAAGGTCCTGAACGGACATTGCGATCCCACCCAAGCAGCCTGCACAGGCACAAAAAGCCATCAGCAATCCCGCACACCCCAGGGCCACGAGCAATAATTTTTGCTGCTGTGGCATGGGTGGTGTGGGTGTGGGTGTGGGTGTGGGTGTGTTGGGCTTACCGGTACCGGCTCCACCCAGCCTTCCGCCCCAGGCGACAATGAGGGGCTCGACCATGGGGAATACATCATTTCGGTTGATGTCGACCACAACTACGGGCTGGCTCAGGCCGTCGACGATGAGGCGTGCGGGTCCATCTTCAGACTCAGGAAAGCGCTCCATTTGGACGGCACTTCGGTCAGCCACGAGGCGCTGGAACGGTTGATAGTTCCCGGCCGCTTCTTTGGTGCGAAGGTCGACCACCAGCACTCGGTGTTCCGTGACGGCGATTTGGTACCAGACGCTTGCCCCGTCCACATCCACGCCGGGCCCGGCCAAGGCCGCACGAATGCATTCATCGGCGCCGAGTAAGTCGGAAAAATAATCGAGATGGTTGGACATGGATTTCTGGCTGGAGGTGGCTTTGTCTATCACGCCGCTTGAGTATGGTCGTGGATGGTCTGTGGTTCATCATTCTCTCGGGCCACAACATTAGTAAGTGTGTGCCAATCGGTTGAGCCCTGTCCTGAATGCGGTGCTATTGTGTTTGAGTAAGGGGGCGCCTGTGCGGGTAATTCTGATCAACCCACCGATCGATTGTGTACTGGAGAACGGGAACGTCTCGCCGGTTACTTCATATTTGTTCTACAACTCAGCACCGCTCGGTCTGTTGTACATCGGAGCAGTATTGGAGAATGCGGGGCACACAGTTGCCGCGATCGATGGTGCCGCCGAGCAACTCAATGTGGCGGGTGTTGTTGCTCGTGTGAAAGAATTTCGTCCCGATGTGATTGGGATTGGCTCGTTCACTGTGAGCTTCGAGACCACCAAGCGCATGGCAGCAGAGATCAAGCGAGCGTTGCCCGATGTACCGATTGTACTGGGTAGCTACCATGTGACCCTGGTCCCCGAGGAGACCATGGCCGACACCAATTTTGATATTGGTGTTCTGGGTGAGGGCGAGCACACCATGCTTGAAGTCGTGGAATATTATGGCCAGGGCGGTGAACTCGAAGACATTCAGGGCATCTGCTTTCGGAAGGCAGATGGCGATCTACACTTCACGCCGCCCCGGAAAAAGTTCAAGCAACTCGATGAGTTCCCCTTCCCAGCTCGGCACCTGTTGCCGCCAAATATCTATCGGCCTGTCCCGGTAGACGAGCATGCTTTTCCCAAGTTCTCGATGGTCACCAGTCGGGGATGTCCCCATGCTTGCGCCTTCTGTCAGAAATCGAGAACTGGCTACCGCAGCCACAGCCCTGGATACATCGTCGATGAGATCGAGCACCTCGTTCGAGACTTTGGTGTCAAAGACATCGCCTTTGTTGACTCTCTATTTTGTGCGAACAAAAAGCGAGTTCACGCCATCTGCGATGAGATTATTCGACGGGGAGTGAAGGTGAGTTGGACGTGCTCAAGCCGCGTCGAGGTGGTGGACAAACCCCTGCTTGAGAAGATGAAGGCAGCTGGATGTTGGCGGACCCGCTTCGGTGTGGAGTCCGGTTCCGATCGGGTCTTGGATTTTATCTCGAAGGGCATCACCAAAGAGAAGATCCGAAATGCGATCACTTGGGCGGATGAGATCGGACTTAGGCCCAAGGCGTTCTTTATGGTGGGTCATATGATTGATACCCGCGAGAGCATCTTGGAGACCATTGATTTTGCCAAGTCGATTCCACTGCACGATGTAACGGTTCAGATCAATACGATTCTGCCGGAGACCCCGCAGGAGGAAATCTGGAAACTTGAGGGTGAAAAATGGGGACGGATAGTCAGTCCGAGTACCGATGAGAAGTCTTTCTGGGAGCCTACATTTGTTCCCTGGGGGATGGAGGGCGAGGAAATTATCGAGCTGCATCGCCAGTTTTATCGAGAGTTCTATTTTCGACCGGTGACGCTTGCTCGCCACCTGGAAAATGTTCATAGCTGGGCCGATGTACGAAAATATGTCGCCGCCTCCAACTTGGTGAGTTTCTTATTCTTCAACCAGGAACGCCCAGCCCTCGAGCGGCTTCGGAGCTTATTTGGATCCGGTGGAATTGATTCGGTCGCTGCCAAGTAGCGCCCTGCTGTTGCTTTCTGTGGCGTGTGCGCCAGGGGATCTGGATTGCGCAGACGCGCAGTGTCGGGCTGAAGCGGTTGAAACCGCAATGGCGCAAGGCCCAGAGGCCGTGAACAGTGAACTAGTGAAGTTGCCCGATGTGCTTGAGCGCATCGCGGTGATTTCAGGCTTGGTCGATGCCCATCCCAAAGATGCGAAATGGTTTTGTCCGCAGCTGCCTTGGGGAATGAGCCGTGAACGGTGCGAATCCGTGGCAGAGAGACCTCACCTGTGGGGTGGGTTGGATGACTCGTTGAAGACTGCTGCGCGCGCCGGGCCAGGTCCCGCGCGCTCTACATGGAGTGCCACAGACGTTCCGGCGTCCGCGGTGACTCATAGCCCTGGCAGTAAGGGTCGATGTACTACGGAAGTAGACCCCCACGCCTGTGCCTGGGGCCATGCCCGTCAGGCCGCGCTCCTGGGAGACTTGGAGGCATCGACGGGTTGGTGTGCTGAGCTTATCGGGGGGGGATCGAGTCCAGATATGTGGCGGTACGAGTGTTTTATGATGGCGGCCGAGGCCCATGTTTCCACATGGGACCGGGTTCGTTTCGAGGAAGCGATGGACCTCTGTGGCAGGGCGGGGCCTTTTCGGGGACGGTGTGTGAGCGAGACGGTTTCGTCCCTCGCTCGACGGGCGCCGGCCAGCGATGTGGGCGGGTCGCTTGAGTGGGCACCCCAGGTGATGCGGGCACATGATGTGAATGAAGCGTGGGCGGACTCTAGCCTCAGAACAGAGGTGATGGACCGCTTCTGGGCCCTCAGTACGAAGTTCTCAGTGGCGAAGGCGGTGGGCATGAGCGGGGACGCTATGGACGTCTTACCGGTGGCCGCACAACCTCACTTCAGGGCCGCATTGAGCCACCAGGTGATCTTGGGAGCCACCCGGGTCCCGCTGGGATTGGACGACGCCCAGCGGCTTGTTCAGGTGGTTCTCGACCGCCGCATTGCAGGGCAGCCCCATGAGATTGATGCTGTGATCGACACACCGGTTTTGGATTTGTGGTCCCAAGACCGGGCTGGTGAGTCGCATTTTGCGGCGGTCTCCTATTTGGGCGAGTCCAGGCGTACGGTCGCGTCCGACCCCGAGACCGATATTCGGATCTGTGTGTTGGAGGCGGCAGCGAGAGTGAGTCCGCCGTGGTCGGCCTTGCTCGAGGAAGGGCAATCGGACCCCGATGAGCGCGTTCGATGGACGGCCGTCAGGCTGGTGGAGCAGCTTGAGGCTCGACGATTGGGGACGAACTCGGCTCCTTGATTCCAAGGGCTCTTCGTGCGGAAACCAGGTTGGTGATGGACTCCATTTGGATGTCACCGATGGTTCCAGGAACACACCGGAAGAATCCACGCAGCGGCCGGCCGGGGCCGATCTCGATGATGCGTTCGGGGGCCATGGCGATGAGGACACTCATGTTGTCGACCCAGCGGACGGTACCGGAGATTTGTTGTGTCAGTTGTTCTATGAGGTCGTCCCGTGTACCCGTGTGCATGGCTCCTGTGGTGTTGGAGGCGACGGATGTACTTCGCTCTGGAGTCCAACAGGTGGTGGCATCAAAGAGAACACTGCGGAAGCCGGCCTCTATGTTTTCCATCAAACTTGAGTGGAACGGAGCACTGACTGTGAGCATTTTCACTTTCGCTCTCATCCCGATTTCATGATCTTGAAATCGCTCCACGGCGGTCTGTACATCGCCCGCTTCTCCACTGATGACGACTTGGTTCGGTGCATTGTGGTTGGCAATGTCGGCCTGAAGCCCATCCAAGCACTCAATCAGGAGGGGGATGGGAAGCTCAGGCATTATGACGGCGGCCATGGAGCCGATTCCTGGGGGCACTGCTTCCTGCATGCGGCGGCCTCGCTCCCGAACCACCCTTAGGGCGCTGTGTAGGGGAGCAACGCCCGCGGCGACCAAGGCGGTGTACTCGCCCAGGCTATGGCCTGCGAACGCGCACCCTTCGAGCCCATACTCCGTCTCAAGACTGCGAAACATAGCGATTTCAGCGGTCAAGATGCAGGGCTGGGTGTACTCGGTGAGGTGCAGTGGTTCATTTTCAGAAAAGCAGAGTCGGGCTACATCTAAATTCAGCGTCTCGGATGCTTCCTCAAAAACGTCTCGGGCGGCTTGGTGTGCATCATAAAAGTCCGATGCCATCCCAACTCTTTGGCATCCCTGGCCTGGAAATACGATGATGGTCGACATGGTGGCTCCCGAACCGCGCGGGAATATCATAGCTACAATTGCTTGCAAGGGTAGACCTGTTCGTTACCAAGGCCTTCTTTGTGTTGCCAGTAATGTGGAGTTCTCTCATGTCGAATCCTGTTTTATCCTTGCGTGTTGCGCTGATTGAGGCAAAATCTGTGCTCCTTACGGGCCCAATGGACCCCGATGGGGACTCTTTTGGTGCGTGCTTGGCACTGGGTCGGGCTGCTGCGGGCTTCTCCAGCGCGAGCATTCATATTGCGGGTGCTGCCAACTATCGGTACGACTGGATGCCCGATGCAGATGGGTTGCGGTCCGATGCGGAACTGGACGCTTCTTATGATCTGGTGGTGGTAATGGATGGCGACCGAGGTCGTCTTACCCCGCGGGTGACAGAGATATTCGCTGCAGCCAAGACCACCGCACTCGTCGACCACCATGGCTCCTCCAGTGCCGATGGCTATGGGGTAGTTATTCTCAACCCAGACTCGCCGAGTACATGTGAGATGGTGTACCAGATGTTCTGTGAGTGGGGCGTAGCCATGGATCAGGCGATGGCGACCCAGCTGTACACGGGCATCATTTTTGACACCGGTGGCTTCAAGCATGAAAACACCCAGGCTGCGACCCATCGCTTGGCTGCCGAGTTGCTGGATCTTGGAGTCAGCCCAGCCCCGATTCATGGCAAAGTCTTGAACGAACGGACCGTGGCAGGACTCGGGCTCTTGGGAGAGGTTCTGAGTGCCGCTCAGTTCTACCACCAAGGAATGGTTGTGATCGGAATGGTCACCGAAGAGGCTTCACGTCGTCTGGGCATTCGCTCAGGGGACACAGAAGGGGTGATCGATACGATGCTGAATACTGCCGGCGTAGAGGTGGCTGTTCTGGCCACAGAGTCCAAGGGCGCTGTGAAGCTGAGTTTCCGCAGCAAGACCCGCGTGAATGTCGCAGCCATCGCGGCTGACCTAGCGGGCGGCGGCGGCCATGTCCGGGCAGCCGGGGCACGGTTTCAAGGTTCTATGGATGAGCTGATGGGGCGTCTGCCGGCGATCTTGGGCGAGGCAGTGTCCTGAGGGCATTGTAGATCGGCGCAGAGAGGAACACTCTTGGGGCTGCAGGGTTTTTGGGCTCAGAAGTTCACGATGTCCTTATTGTCCACTGTGAGCTTCTCGGGCAGCATGACCTTCGCACCGGGTGGGCCATACAGCTCCACATACCGTTGGTAGTTGCCGATGACCTTCTTGACGTAGTCTCGTGGCTCTTTCCTTGGAATGAACTCTACAAAAGCATCGAGCTTGAGGTCTCCAAAGGTCTCCCGGTGTGCCCGGCTCATGTGGTGGGGTCCACCGTTGTAGCTGGCCACCGCGATTGGAAAGTTGCCTCCGAAGCGATCATTTAGGATTCGCAGGTAGTAGACCGAGTACCTCAAATTGGTACTTGGATTGTACAGTGACTGAGGTGAAAAGAAGGGTTCATTGAGCATGGCCGAGACCTTGGCTCCCGTTCCCTTGATGAACTGCATCAATCCAATGGCACCCGTATGGCTCAATGCGTCGGGGTTGTAGATGGACTCTTGCCGCATGATGGCGAGAACCAAGTAGGGATCGAGGTTCCACCGTTGACAGTGTGGCCACAGTTCTCGCCCAAAGGCGATGGGGTATTGAAGTCGCCCCAGCTCGTCCGCCTCGATCTTGGTCTTGACCTCCCATACATGCTTGGCCGAGAAGTAGTGGTCTCCAGCGACACGGGACACCGCTTCCCAGTCCCCCTTGGGTATATTGAGTGCACGGATGGCCGCTTGGCGATCGGGATTGCGGATGTCTGAGGGCTTTCGAAACTCCGAGTACGCCGCCCGTACGATTGGCCCTGACTCGTCAAGAAGCCCGGCGGATGCAAGGTGATGCGCATCGAGAAGGTCGGGCCATATGTCCTTGTGGCGCTTTCCCAGCTGCTGGAGCTTC
>CAWVVG010000016.1:0-20860 GCA_963932775.1 uncultured bacterium | reverse complement strand
CAATGAAGCAGAGGACGTGCTTGGCTCGGTCTCCGATCGAAGTAAAGATCAGGAGGCCCGCGCGCGTGCTCGGTACAACAGTGGCTTGTCCGCCTACAGAGGCGGTCGTCTTACCGAAGCGGTCGAGGCCTGGCAGCGGGTGCTCCAGGACAATCCAGAGCACGCCCAGGCCCAGAAGAATGCATCGGCTGTGCAGGCCGAGATCCAGAAGCGCTTGGGCGAAGAACCTCCACCTCAGGACGGTGAACAGGACCCGGAACAGTCTGAAGATGGTGAGCAGGGCAGCGATACCGGCGCCCCCGATGATGGAACCCGCGAGCCTCCACCAGAGCCGCCCGAAGGGGGAGACACCGGAGCTAAAGATGCGCAGCCCCCAGAAAACCAACCTTCGGAGGAAGACCAGGGAGATACAGGGTCATCTCCAGCGGCGCCCACAGAGGTCCGCGAGATGACGATGGAGCAGGCAGAACGAATGTTTGAATCGGTGCAAGAAGGTGACCCCCGGGTTGTGATCGATCCCGGGAGTCGGGGAGGGAACGAGTGGTGATTCTCGCCCTGATTCCGGCGGCATTTGCAGCTGAGGTTGCGCTCCAGATCGACACCCGTGAGCTGGTGGTCGGCCAGGCCGTGCCCGTGAAGCTTCAGGTTATCAACGGCAGTGTGTCGGGCATGCCTGAGTTGCCAGTGGGGGCCGGATTGCTCGCCCAGTACCAAGGTTCGAGCCAGCAGCATGTGATGGTCAACTTCAAGTCGACCCGAATCACGGAGTACACCTATCAAGTGGCCGCCACCCAGAAGGGAGTCTGGCGGGTCGGGCCGGTGAACCTCGTGGTGAGTGGTGAGCGGATGCGCGCCGAGGCCATCGAGGTGGCTGTGGGCGACCCGCCAGTGGACCAGGGCGGGGATCCGGTGGTTGCGACCATCTCCGATGACCGCCCCTTTGTGGGCCAAGTTGTCGTGTACCGGTTCCAGTTCAAGTACGACCGACCATTGGTAAACGCGCGCTGGACTCGCCCGGAGTTCTTAGGCTTTGTCGAGGAGGTCAATACCGAGGCCAATCAGCGTGAATTCCAGATGACGGACGGGGGTCGGCCTTATACGGTGCAGACCATCGAGGTTCCTCTGGTGGCAGCCGGTACAGGGATGCAGACCATCTCTCCCGCGACCCTGACCGCCCAGTTTAAGGCGGAGCGCCGTAAAAAACGAAGCCGCCGCAGCATCGATGATGTCTTTGGGAATTCGCCCTTTGGTCTGCGCGGAAGCACCGAGACCCTCGCCCTGGTCACCAAGGTGGTGCCGGTGGACATTCAGCCGCTGCCCATGGATGAACAGCCCGCAGACTTCTCCGGTCTGGTGGGTCAGTTCAAGGCGACCATGAAGACCGGTCAGACCGAGGTGAAGATGGGCGAGAGCGTCACCCTCGAGTACACCTTGACCGGCGATGGCACCCTGGCGGGGTTTGGCTTGCCCAAGGCCAAAGAGGGAGCCGGATTTCGCATCTACGATGACGAGCCGGAGGTGGCGACCAAGCTCGCTGACGGCCGATTCCGGTCCAGGCTAACCCTTCGCCGTGCCGTGGTTCCCGAAGTGGTCGGCCCGCTGACCATTCCTTCCATCGATGTCATTACATTTAGTCCAAAGAAGCAGACCTATGTGACGGTTTCTACCCGCCCATTTCAGCTGCAGGTAGCGCCGGGTGAAGAAGGCGGGGGTGTGGTCACCAGCTACGTTGATCAGGATATCGACAAGCGCACTGCTGTGGAGTCGACGGGTGAAGATATCCTCCCCGTGAGCCGAGCAGGTGGCGTGGGAAATCGCACCGTCGCGGCGGCATTTCCTTATATGGCTGGTGGGGCTTTGTTCCCGGGGATTGTATGGATTCTTCTCGGGTTTGTAGGGCTTGTCTCTGGTCGTAAGGTCGACCCAAAGACGGCCCTCAAGGCACGCCTGAAGGCGCTTCCGGCTGATCCCGCCCCACGCCTGGCTGCCTTGGAATCGTTGTTCCGGGATGCCGCCGCCCTTCGGCTCGGCGTGCCCGCTCCCAGCTTGAGCCTGCAACAGGTGGAAGGGCTCGGTGAAGATGCCGTGGCCCTGTATGGTGACCTGGAGCGCGTTCGGTACGGCGGTGGAGATGCAGAGTCTCTCGAGGCCCGTGTCCGCCGATTTGTTGGTGCATCATGAACGTGTTCATTCTCGCATCCCTTCTCGGCTGTGGGTCGGTGGGTCAAGACTCCTTTGATGAGGGCCTGTCAACTCTTCGAGCCGGAGACTTCAACAACGCGTCGTCGTCGTTTAGCGAGGCCCTGGGCCAGGGCGCTCGGGATCCCGCCGTCTACCACGGTCTCGGCAACAGCCTGTATCGCTTGGGCAAGGTCGGACCCGCGATGGCCGCATGGCGGAGAGGTCTCGCACTCGCACCCCGGAATGGTGACATCGCTGCCAATATGGACCTTGCTCGCAAGGGCCTCAAGGACCGCCTGGAGCCGCCAACCACTCACAGGGGCGTGTTCTTCTGGCAGTCCGCCCTCTCGCCGTTGGAGTCTGGGATTTTTGCAGCGGTGGCCATGGCACTGGGCCTGTGGATCATGGTGGTGGGTCGCGTGAAGGCATTGCGTCGGAGAGCGCCCCTCTCGAGTGCTGCTGGGTGGGTCGCCGGGGTATCCGGAATCTTGGGAGTGCTGGTTGCACTCTCCACTATCGATGCGGTCAATCAGCGTCGGGGCGCGGTAATCGTGGCTTCTGTGGTTGATGTGCGCAGTGCTCTCGGGCCCTCGGGGGTATCTCTCTTTGTGTTGCATGAGGGTGCCGAAGTATCGATTGCGGATGCCACGGAAACACACAAGCTCATCGCCCTGGCAGACGGAAGAAAGGGCTGGGTGACCGCGCGCGCTCTGCTGACAACCGACCCGTCGGCGGCCTTTGTTCTCGCACAATGAGAACTAGGGTTAGTCCTCTCGCGAGGGAGAAAACCATGCGCACTTCAATGTTGTTGACCACCATCGCCTTCTGCTTGACCATGGGCTGTTCCATCGCGAACAAGGTCAAGAAGCTCGAGGGTGAGGAATATGACCACTACATGGCACTTCGGGTGTATCTGGACCAGGCGAATGCCCGGGGCCAGCGGGAGAAGACGGAGCGGAAAGAGTTCTTCAAGAACAAGACTCGGGAAGACCGGGACCAGTGGCTCAAAGACAAAGGTTTGTGGGACAAATTCTATCAATATGAACCCCACATCCGAGAGAAGATTGTGGGCGGGAATGTGCAGGTAGGATGGGACAAGCACATGGTTTATCAGTCTTGGGGACTTCCCTTTCTCCGCAGAAAGCTCCCCGGGCGACAAGCTCAGCGCTCTGAGATGTTCGTCTACCGCTTCGAGGAGCGTGAAGACGGAGTGCATCAAGTATGGGTCAAGGGCAGCAAGGACACCTACAAAGCCCAGCGGCTGTACACCAAAGAACTCATCATTGATGATGACAAAGTCACTGAGATGCGGGAGCGCGAGGGCGTTTGGTAAAAGAACGCTGTCGCAGAAGGCTTGACTGAGACCCCATTGGGGGACACATTGCATGTGTGGAGTACACTCGAAGTGTCTGCACAGAGGAAGTCGCTTGAAGATATGTCTCGTCAGCCCTTACCCGGATATCACCAACTATGGTCTGCGGACCCTGTCCGCGGTCCTGCGTGAGGCCGGACATGAGACCGCAGTAATCTGCATGCCAGACTTTGCGGGTGATGGGGAGAGCGCCCACACGAAGATGTCTAAGGACCGATATTCCGAACAAGCCATCGCACAAATGTTGGAAGTGATGGAGGGATCGGACCTGGTCGGCATCACGCTGATGACCCACTATTTCGACTCCGCCAAGCAGATCACCAAGGCAGTCCAAGATGCCCTTGGCATACCGGTGATTTGGGGAGGCTTTCATCCCAGTGTTCGCCCCGACGAGTGCATCCATCACTGCGACTATGTGGCGGTGGGCGATGCGGAGGACTTGATTCTCAAGCTGGTTGGCCAGCTTGAGGCTGGCAAGGCCGATGAGCTCCATCACATCAAGTCACTGATCTGGAAACAAGGCGACGAGGTCATTCGAAACGGAGTGGGAGAGCTCGAGCAAGAGCTCGACTCCTACCCGATCCCTGATTTCTCAAACGATGATCACCACGTGCTCTTTGAAGGCGAGATCTTGCCTGTGACTCGGGATCTCCTGCGTCGCTATCTGCACAACGGCACGGTCAGTCGAATGTTTGGACGCACCGGCTATCAGACCATGACCGGCCGCGGATGCCCCCACGCGTGCACCTATTGCGGAAACTCGTTTTACCGAGACCTGTACAAGCGGCAACGGTACGTCCGTTATCGCTCTGTTGAGCATGTGATGGTTGAGCTCGAGACCGTGAAGCGGGAGAACCCGTTCATTGACTTCATTTGGTTCTCCGATGACTCCTTTTTCGGCCGGCCTCTGCCCGACCTTCTTCTCTTCGCCTCCGAATACAAGAAGCGAATCGGTGACCCTTTCTACGTGTTGGGTTCCCCGGGAACCATCACTGAAGAGAAGTACGAGGCCTTGGTGGATGCTGGATTGCTCTGCATTCAGATGGGCATCGAGCATGGCAGTCCACGCCTGCAGAAGATGTTCAAACGCTCCACGATGGGCAATGACAAGATTCTGAAGTCGGCGGAGGTCATTACGAAGTTTGCCGACCGAACGGCGCCGCCACAGTACGACGTAATTTACGACCTGGCCTACGAGACCATGGACGACAAGCTCGCCACACTTCAGCTTATCTCCGATCTGCCAAAGCCCTACCGCCTGCAGGTCTTCAGTGTGATCTACTACCCGGGCACTTCTCTGCACACGATCGCCGCCCGAGATGGCTTGGTGAACGATGAGAAGGCGGAGATCTACGACCGCATGTTCTTTGAGCGGCACGACAGCTATACGAACACCCTCCTGTTCTTGGCGCGATCTGGAAAGTTTCCCCATCCGCTGCTCAAGGCTTTGATCGACGAGCGTGTCGTGAAGGTGGCCACCAGCGACTACTTGGCACCGGCCGGTGAGCTCGCCAAGCGAAGCTTCTCAGTCTTGCGCCGAGTTCTTCGCAACCCGGCTGTGGAGCGGGCCCGTGCGATGGGAACGTTGGACAAGCTGGGTCTATTCGAAGCCCGACTAGAGGGAATGACGGGAGCCAATGCGGGCGCGGCTCGGCCGACCATGGCCGCTAAGTGAGGGCTTCGGTCCATCCAAAATCTCGCCCATTGGTTCTGATAGAAACGGCCACAGATCGAGATGCTGGGGATGTGGTGGAGCTGTACCGCCGAGTCTTGGCCGAGGGACGCTGGTTCATTTCCCACCACGACGAGTTTAGGGGCGACGTGGCTTCCCAGACCAAGATCATTCGTCAGTGGAACACGGCGAACAATTGTCGCTTCTGGGTTGCGCTGGTTGACGGGGTGGTCGTGGGTGCGATGTCGATCACGGGGGGAGACAAAGACCGGACCAAGCACGTGGGCTTTATCGAGATCTACGTCGACCAGGAGGCACGGGGCCTGGGTGTGGGCCGGGCATTGATGGAGGGTGGATTCGATTGGGCCGAGGCCAATCCGATTCTCCGAAAGCTCGCGCTGCATGTATTCGAGGACAATCAGCGCGCGGTGGATCTGTACCAGCGATCTGGTTTTCGAATCGAGGGCCGGCTGGAAGGAGAGTTTCAGGAGGAGGATGGGTCGCTCAGGAATGACCTGGTGATGGCCCGCTGGGTCTGAGCCTCTTTACTGTTCCCTCGGAATGGCCGCCTCAATGTTCTGAAGCATCCGCTTGAGTCCCGACTCCAGGGCCGCACCCAAGCCAGAGGAGTTCACAAAGCCTCCGAGTGCTCCCCCGGGGTTGTAGTCCATGCGAATGGTCACCAAGGTTTTCGTCGCCCCCTTCATGGTCCGCAGGCTGAAGTTCAATTGGCCCTCGGTTCGCTTTCCAGTGGTCTGAATAATGACCCGCCGTCCACCGTGGCTGTCGTCCTTGGAGAGAAATTTGTATCCCATGGATCGCTTGCGCCCTGGAGTGCTGAGTCCCAACTCGTAGGTGCCGGCCGAGCCGCTTACGGAATCGAAGGCGCCCTTCACAACCGCATCGTGGTGGGCGGGGTCGCCCAGCCAGTCAAACACGTCGTCCCGGCGGATGCCGGTGAGGAGAAGATCGGTGGTGATGATGGCCATGGTGCACTCCGGGTCAAAAACCTAACATGACTCCACAGTCCTGTTAGGTCTCCTCATGCAAGCGCTCATACCATACATTGAGATTCCCATTCTTGAGTGGGGCCCCGTGGTGCTCGACTCATGGACTGCGCTGGTGTTGACCGGCTTCATTATTGGCCTCGAGATTACTCGGGCCCGAGCCATCAGGCTGGGTCTTGATGTGAGGGACATCGTGGATGGGTCGGTGGTCACGGTCGCCATGGGCTTCTTTATTGGCCACGTGGTCCACGTGGTGGCCTACAACCCCCAGCAGCTCGAGACCGACGGCATCATGGCCATCCTGCGGGTGTGGGCTGGATTTTCGTCCACCGGTGGGTTCATCGGTGCGGTGATTGGGAGCGTTCTGTTTTTTAAGTGGTTCCGCAAGCGGGAATACTGGATTCACGCGGACACCATCATGTTTGGCTTTCCGTTTGCGTGGGTCTTTGGCCGGCTGGGTTGCTTCACCGCCCACGACCACATCGGAAAAGCATCCGACTTCTTTCTGGCGGTCAAATTTCCCGGCGGGTCTCGCCATGACCTGGGGCTGTACGAGGCCCTGTGGACCATGGGGATCGCTGTATTGTTCTACATTTGGCGGAACAAGCCCGTGAAGCCGGGCTTCTTTCTGGGGCTGTTCTCGGCCACCTATGCGCCCATTCGCTTTGCCATGGACTTTCTGCGCAACACCGATCTTGAGGCCGCCGACGTACGCTGGGCCGGGCTCACACCCGCTCAGTACGGAATGATTGTGCTCACCATCGTTGGTGTGGTTCTCATCAAGCAGACTGTGGGCGGTGTCGCTGCGGAGGAGTAGGCGGATTTCCACTACTCTCGTCATTTTACCTGAGGCCTGCTCGCTTTACAGATACCCTCCTTTGGCCCACCATCAGACATCGTCGAGAGGTGCACAGTGTTCTTCGGATTTACAGACCCACGAAAGACTCAGATACCGAGTGCAGAGGCGGCTCTGGACGGTCGTGAGGAGGCTGTGCTCGTGGCTGCCACCCACGCGATCTTGGGCACACCCATGGCCGGTCCGTGGCCTGGAATGGAACGGTTGCAAGTGGGCATGGGTTGCTTCTGGGGCGCCGAGCGGAAGTTCTGGGACGCGGAGGGCGTAGTGAACACCGCTGTGGGCTATGCGGCGGGCTCTACGCCGAATCCCAGCTACGAAGAAGTCTGCTCAGGACAGACCGGCCACAATGAGGTCGTACGGGTCGTCTACGACCCAAGCCAGACCACCATCGAGGTGCTGCTGTCCATTTTCTGGGAGGCCCACAATCCCACCCAAGGAATGCGGCAAGGCAACGACACCGGTACCCAGTACCGCAGTGGAATTTATGTCTACGGTGCGTCTCAACGGGCTGCAGCAGAGCGCACCCGAGACACATTCCAAGCTCGCCTGACATCCGCCGGCTTTGGCCCCATCACCACTGAGGTGTTGGACGCGCCAGAGTTTTACTTTGCCGAGGATTACCACCAGCAGTACCTGCACAAGAACCCCGGTGGGTACTGTGGTCTCGGTGGAACGGGGGTGAGTTGCCCGGTTGGTCTCGCGGTCGACGAGAGCTAAACCCCATCAACCTGGACCCCTCGCAAGCGACACCGTCCTTGACTTTAGGGGCCCGCAGACCTATGAAGTGGTGGCTTGGTCATTGGCCAAGCTAGAGCGTCCAGGCTTTTTCAAGACACCTGCCACAAGTCTCCCACAGATGTGTTGAGGCTGAGCGAGGTGACGCCTGCGGCCCGAACCATAGGTAGCTCTTTTAGGGCGCGACCACGAAGTGGTTGGTGAGGGACAACTTCCCCCTGGGAGTTGACTTTGAGCAGGCCTGTACCCAAGGATAGTTTTGTTAGAACCACGGAAGAAGATCGTCGGTGTAATTGGTGGCTTGGGACCGGAGGCGACGCTGGATTTTTTTGGCAAAGTCCTCGAAGCCACTACGGCTGCCACAGACCAGGAACATCTCCACCTCATCATCGACAACAACCCGGGCGCCCCCGACCGCACCGCTGCCGTCGCCGGTAACGGACCGAGTCCAGCACCCTCGTTGGCCCGCACCGCCATCCGCCTTGAGCAAGCGGGCGCTGAGGTCTTGGTGATGGTGTGCAACACAGCGCACGCGTTCTCGAGCGCGATCACCGACGTGGTGCAGATTCCCTTTCTGAACATTATCGAGGTGACCTGCGAGGCGGCAGTGAAGGCTGTGCCATCGCTTCGACGCGTGGGTGTGCTGGCCACCGAGGGCGCTTTGACCGCAGGCCTCTACAAGGACGAACTCCGATCCCGTGGAATCGAGCATCTCGCCTTGGAGGAAGACTCCCGGGCCCAGTTCATGGATTTGATCATGCGCGTAAAGGCGGGTGACAAGAGTGATGAGGTGAGGAATGGCATGCGCTTGCTGGCACACGAACTCATCGACCGAGGTGCCGAGGTTATTATCGCCGGCTGCACGGAGGTGCCTTTGGTACTCCAACGCGAGGACCTCAGCTGCCCCTTGGTCAATTCAACCGACGCGCTCGTGACGCGAACCATCCGATATGCGAGGTACCATGACTTGGAGCCGGCGTCTTAATTCTACCGACATCTCCCCCTGGCTCGGTCAAGCTCTCCGTGAAGGACTGCTTGATGATGCGAACCCTTCGGTAATCTTTCACGATTTGGTGGGACTGCGTTCCCGTGTGAATGAGCTGCGACGCACCTTCCCTGACGGAACCTTGCACGCCATCGCGATCAAGGCCAATCCCGTGCTGGAGGTCCTGCGGGTGGTCGTCGAGGCAGGCGGCGGGCTCGAAGCCGCTTCCATGGAGGAGGTGGAGCTGGCCCTAGCGGCCGGATGTCTGCCCGAAAACTTGGTGCTTGATTCACCCGCGAAGACAAGGTCGGACATCAAGCGCGCCCTTGAGCTCGGGGTCTACCTCAACGCAGACAATCTCGATGAACTCGACCGCATCGGCGAGTCATCCCCAGAGCTGCTCGACGGAGCTAGGGTGGGTCTCAGGATCAACCCCAGTGTAGGAGAGGGGCGCATCGCGGCCACGAGCACCGGCGGGAAGCGCTCGCGTTTTGGTCTCGCGATGCCGCAGGACCAAGAGGGCATCGAGCGATTCGCGGAGCAGCTCAGTGGCTTCGAGTGGCTGCATGGCCTCCACGTCCACGTTGGCTCTCAGGGGTGCGACCTGACGACCCTGGTACCCGCCGGGGAGCGGGCCTTGGCCCTGGCCCGTGCGGTTGATTCGGCGGCGGGTGAGCGTCGCATCGACACCATCGACATCGGCGGTGGGCTACCGACCCGGTACCGAGCCGAAGATGTGGTGATCACGCCAGCGGACTACGTGGCGGCGATACAACAAACGGCCCCTGCACTGCTGGAGTACAAGCTGATGACCGAGTTTGGTCGCAGCGTCCAGGCGCCGTGTGGGTTCGCAGCCACCCGGGTGGAGTACCTCAAAGATCTCGCAGGCGAGCCCATGGCGGTAGGACACCTGGGCGCAGACTTTGCGCTGCGCATCGCGTACCGGCCACAGGACTGGTGGCTCGACATCTCGGTCTATGACGCAAACGGTGAGCCAAAGGAGCTAGTGGACCTTCGGCCGATACACGTGGCGGGACCGCTCTGCTTCTCCGGAGATTTTCTGGCCCGAGATCGGATGCTGCCGGCCATCGAGGTGGGCGATATCCTGGTGTTTCATGACACGGGCGCCTACACGATGGGCATGTGGTCGAGGCATTGCAGCCGCGGGATGCCGGCGGTGGTCGGGATCGAGGACGATGGTACGTTCAGGACCTTGCGGAAGCGGGAGTCGACTCTTGATATGGTCCGATTCTGGAGCTGAGAGAGACGGAAGAACTCAGCATGCTGCGGGGACCACGACGCGCGGCTCCGGCACTTGCGGAACGAGGGTCCAGCGCACCTGTGCCAACGCCTCGCTCTTAGATGCGAAGCACCGACGGTAGCCAACCATAGGTCAGCTGCCCGATCGCCACTCCGCTTCTCTGCGGTACAGGGTTCGTATCGTAGTGCCGAGGAGGGCTGCCGTTCGGGTCCTGTCGCCTTCACACTTCTTGAGTGTGGTCTCGATCATGCGGCGTTCGACGATCTTGAGCGGGGTTCCGACGGCGAAACTGAGGCGGTCGGGCGGGCGGTTGGCTTGGGCGATGGTGGGCGGAAGATCGCCTTGAGCTATGGTGTCCGTCCGACACAGCACCACCGCCCGCTCGATGGTGTTTTCGAGCTCTCGGACATTTCCTGGCCACATCCAGCCCTCCAGGCAGGCCAAAGCATCGTCGGTCAGGCCGCCGACGGAGCGCCCATGGCGAGCCGCATATCGGTCTATAAAGTGTCGGGTGAGCATTGGAATGTCCGAGACTCGCTCTCGAAGTGGGGGAAGGCGAAGTTGAATCACATTGAGTCTGTAGAACAAGTCCTGCCGGAGCAGGCCTTGTGAAACGGCGTCGTCTGGGTTTCGGTTGGTGGCCGTGATGAGTCTCGCATCGCTGCGCAAGGTCTCGGTACCGCCGAGGCGCTCGTAGCTCCCGTCTTGAAGCACCCGGAGCAGCTTTGCTTGCACCCCGATGGGCAATTCGGTGATCTCATCGAGGAACAGCGTGCCCTTTGCAGCCAGGTCAAACCGCCCTTGTTTGCGGCCCTTGGCATCGGTGAAGGCACCGGCCTCGTAGCCGAACAGCTCGCTCTCGAGGAGATTCTCGGGCAGTGCGGAGCAGTTGACCTCCACCATGGCTTCCGCTTTCCGAGGGGAGTGGTTGTGCATCCAGCGGGCGAGCATGCCCTTTCCGGTTCCACTCTCACCGGTGATGAGCACGCTGGCTTGGGAGTCGGAGACCTGACGGGCCTCCGCCAATATGCTCTGCATCGCAGGTGCATGACCGATGAGTGAGGTCGATGGGGTCAGTTGGTCCCGAAGCGACCGGTTTTCCAGAACCAAGGATCGCTTCTCGAGTGCTTTGTGAACGGCACGGACAATCTCTGACCTTCGCAAGGGCTTGGTGATGAAGTCCGACGCCCCAAACTTCATGGCCTCGACCGCATTCTCGACCGTTCCGTAGGCGGTCATGAGGATCACCTCCAAATCACCGTCGATCTCTCGTGCGGCCTTGAGCAGCCCCATTCCATTGAGCCCTGGCATCATCAGGTCGGTGAGCACCAGATCCGGTCTGTGGGCGCGGACCTGTTCGAGGGCGGCTCGACCGTCGGGAGCGTGAATCACGCTCAGCTTCTCGCGAACCAAGATGCGTTCGAGGGTCAGGCGGTTGGCTTCTTCGTCATCGACGACCAAGACACAGGGAGGCATAGGCGGTTCTCCGACAAAATGGCATTACTGCCAAAATGTCACACCTCGTCGCCAACGTCAAGGGGAACCGCGATGGTGAAGCGCGCTCCAGAGGTATAGGTATGGTCGTGGTCCAGCGAGCCTGCGATCTCCTCCAGTTCTTGTCGACTGATGGCCAATCCCAGTCCAGTGCCCCGTGCCTTGGTTGTGAAGAAGGGGTCGAAGGCTTGGTTGGCTTGGCGTCCGGTCAGGCCCGGTCCATCGTCCGAGACGGTGATGGAGACCTGGGAGTCGGAAGCAGCGATCAGGATGTCGACTGCCTTCGCTCCGGCTTCGGTTGCATTCCGAATCAGGTTGCGAACCGCTCGGGCCACTGCATCTGCATCGATGGTCACAGTACCGCTGGTCTCCCCATGGATCTTCACGTCGACCCGAGCTTCCCGCAAAGCAACCGCCTCGGTGGCCACGAGCTCATCGATGAGACGCCGCGGACTTACCGTGGACATCTCGGGTACCCGGGGGCGGGACAGGTGCAGATAACGGCCAGTCAAGACTTCGAGGCGTCCGATCTCGCTGGTGATGGTACCCAGCATTGCTTTGGCTTCTGAGCCGGTCACCTCGTCGCAGAGCAGCTCGGCATTGAGGCTCATGGCATTGAGTGGGTTCCGCACCTCGTGGGTAATCTGCGCAAGCATTCGACCCACCAGAGCCAGTCGTTCGCTGCGCATCAAGCGTTTCCGAACCGCGAGCCGCTCTGTGACATCTTCGCCGATCATAAGTGTACCGCCCTCACCGAAGGGAACGGCCACCATTTCATAGTGCTTCCCGTCGGCTTCTACGCACTCATGGTGGCCATGTCCGAGGCTGGCCAACCAGTCGGGCAGTGCGGCTCCGGGTTCGATGGACCACAACTCGAGGGCCGCCGGATTCCGCATCTCCACTGCGCCGTTTTCGACCACAAGCAGCCCGGCTGAGATGGTGTCGAGTACTTTCTGAAGGCGACCTTGGAGCGACTCGAGCACCTGAGCACGCTCTACGAGCGCCGTGTCCCGCTCTGCGACAGCCTCCGCCATGGTGTTGAACTCTTGTGCAAGAAGGCCCATTTCGTCCTGGGTCTGAAGATGGACCCGCCCCGTCAGATCGCCTGCCGCCACACGCTGAACTTGCTGAATGAGGCTGTTGATGGGTCGAAGGGAAACCAGGGCAAGGCCAGCCATGACGGAGGCAAAGAGCAACGACAGGATGCCGAGGGTTCCCGAGATGGCCAGTGCCCGATTCTGTGCTCGGGCCGCACGTCGGCTGATCTGACTGATTTGCCCGTCCACCAATGCTTGGGTGAGGTCAGCACCTGCGGCCAAAGCTTGTCGACGTCGGTCCAGATCGGCCAGTAACTGGGGCTGGAGAGGGTCTGCATCGTTGGCGTGGTTTAGCCACTCGTCGACCGCATCCACATAGGAGACGGTCTGTTCGTCGAGCTCATGGAGCACACTCTCAACTCGGCCGAGCACTTCTATATCATCGGGATGACTCAGCCCCATGACCGCTGCACCTGCCGCCGCCCGGCCACGGGTCACCGCGTCTTCGATGCTCGCCCCGTACAGGGCCGTGTTTGCCCGCCGTGCCGCCACGCTCTGAGACCCGGTTCGGGCAAAGCGATCGTGGTCTCGGTCCAGCTGTCGGACAAGCGCAGTCAGCTCCACACCGACCTTGGACATGGGTAGAAAGCCCACATTGACCGCATCGAGCTCTCGGCCGATGGCCGAGAGCTGGTGGAGTCCGTAGCCAACGGTGGATGCGAAGGTGATTAGGGCGAGGACAAAGGACACTAAGATGCGGCGCCGGATGGACTGAAACCCCATACTCATGGCTGGCCGCCATTGATGCTCCAGGCTGGGTTTCGGCCATCTGCCACAACCATACGACCTTCCTCGACATGGAGGCCCACCGTGTCACCGGCTGCCAGGTTTAAGGTTCCGCGGACCCAGATAAGGAGGTTGTCGGCGGAGCGAATTTCAACCGAGTGTGGTCCCACAGTGAGGGAATCGAGTCGAAGTGTCTCCAACAGCTTGTGTCGGTTCGTGCCGTCGATCACGATTGAAAAAGTCTGGTCGTTTTCGGCCCGAAAGGTGACCACGGGGGAGGCCAGTTCCATTTCCTTGACCTTCACTCCATCTACGAAGATGGCGGTACTAGAGACTTGGATGGTCGAGGGTCTGTCATCGGGCAACGGGACCATGGCCCTGATGGTGGGCTCATCGGGTCGTGTGAAGCGCAGCGCAGTCGGACCCCCTGGGAACTCACCCAGGGCCATCTCACCATCCCCATCTGCCCGAGCGATGACGACCCCACCATGCTCTACCACCAGCGGGCCATCGGTCTGCAACTGTACGGGCACTGCGACAGCATCGGCAGTGAACAGGAGAAACAGGGTGAGGGGTCTACAAACCATCAGTTTCGCTCGTAACCGCTTGGAAAAAATGGTGTTACCGGTCATCCAAGCCCATGCTCGACATTCAGGAAAGCACGCTGCCGAATGGCCTCCGGGTTGCCGTGCAGCCCGACGATAGGATTCCACTTGTGGGTGTGTCCTTGTTGTTCGATGTGGGCAGCCGGGTGGAGCTCGAGGGTGGGAGTGGTTTCGCACACCTCTTTGAACACCTCATGTTCCAGGGATCAGCCCACGTTGGAAAGGGTGAGTTCATCCAAGGCATTCAGGGCTGGGGCGGAACGGTCAATGGAATGACCGGCAAGGAACGGACGACCTACTACCACTCGCTTCCGTCGCATCAGTTTGCACTGGGTTTGTGGATGGAGGCCGATCGGATGCGATCGTTGACCCTCACCGAGGAGACATTCGAGAATCAACGGGCCACCGTGCTCGCAGAACGATTGGAGCGGGTGGACAACAGCCCGTATGGGCAGGCCAATGTTCGGATCGGAGAGATGTCCTACGCTGATTACGCCTATGCGCACCCCGTTATCGGCTATCGAGAGGACATCGAGGCGGCGACCCTGGCCTCAGCAGAAGCATTTCGTCGAACTTGGTACACCCCCGACAATGCGGTGCTGGCCATCGCAGGAGATGTAGACCCAGAAGCGGTTCTCGACGTGATTCACGCCTATTTTGGTGACATTGATAGGGGCCCAAGCCCGGTCCGTCCGCCGGTTCCCGATCCCCCCCGAATGTTGCCGGTGGTGGAGCGCATGGACGACCCCAAAGCCACCCTCCCTGCATTGTTCATTAATCACCCAGCGATACCGAGGGGCAATCCAGACTTCTACGTATATGAGGTCATAGAGGCCTTGATGTTTCGCGGCCCGAGCAGCCGGCTGTATCGTCGGATGGTCGTGGACGAGCGCTCTGCAATCAAGGTTCAGGGTGGGTATGAGGCCAACCGCGGGCCAAGCCTGTTCAGTCTGTTCGCGGTGTTGGCTCAGGGCGGCGACCCGTCTGCTCTCGCGGCGGTGTATCGCGAGGAGTTGGATCGATTGGCCCGTGAACCGTTGGCCCCCGACGAGCTGGAGCGGGTGCACAATCGCTTGCGTTCGGCACGGGCATTTGGCCGCCAGGACTTGATCCATCAGGCAAACAGCCTGGGACGCTCGGTGCTGTACCACTCGGATATTCGTTGGGAGGAGACCTATCTGGAGCGGATTCTGCGTGTGGAGCCGCAAGACATCGTCCGTGTGGCCCGCCGAGACTTTGATCCAAACAGCATGGTGGCGCTCGAGGTTCGGCCAGTATGACTCCCTTTCCGTCCAAGCCACCTGTGGGAGGATCGCCCAAGCCGTGGAATTTTCCACCCATGGCTGTGCAAGACCTCGGCAATGGACTTCGGGTCGCGGCCATCCGAGTTGGGTCACTGCCCATCGCTCAGGTACGGTGGGTCTTCGGTTCTGGCCGGTTTCATGAGCGTCCGGATCGCATCGGATCCGGCATGTTGCTTCAGCGAACGATGAGGCACGGAACCCAGGAACTATCTTCGGCAGGCTTTGCCCAAGCCCTGGACCGAATGGGCCTGAGGATGGGTGGTGGCGTGGCCATCGATACCTCGATCGTAAGTATTTCCGGATTGGTCGAGCACTTCTGGTCGGCAGTTGATCTGGCCACACAGGTCGCGCTTGCGCCAGGCTTGGAGCCCATCGCAGTCGCAGGTGAGCGGATCAAGGTGGGTCAGATTCATCGCCATGCCTGGTCTCGCGTCGAGCCAATGGTCACAATGTGGTTGGCCCGTGGCCTCTACGGTGACCATCCTTATGGAACCCCGATCACCCTGGCCGACGGCGCAGCGGCGACCACGCGCGAAGACCTCCTGGAGCTTCATAAATCCATTGCCAATCCAGCCCGAGGGATGATGCTGGTTGTCGGAGATGTGGACCCGGAGCGTGTGGTGGCACGGCTGGCCGACCGCTTGAGTTGGATCGAGCCGCCTTCGGAAGCCATCGCAGGCATAAAGCTCCAGACCGGCACCCCGCGGCGTCGGCTGGTGTTCATAGAGAACGCCCAAGCGGAGCAGGCCTGCATCGGTCTGGGTTTGCCAGCAGTTGCACGAAATCACCCAGAATACCTGTCCTTGAAGGTGGCCAATCAGGTTTTCGGTGGCAGCGCGTCCTCTCGATTGTTTACCGAACTGAGGGACCGCCAGGGCCTTACTTATGGCGCATACTCCAACCTGGACTGTGGATTGGTCGGCGGAGACACCACCGCAACCCTGTCGTGTGCTCCCGACAAGACTGGGCCAGCACTCGTTGGCCTCCTATCGGAACTTAAGGCCATGGGGCAGGGCGACTTGAAGCCTGGTGAGATCGACCACGCCAAGCGGTTCTTGGTGGGCTCGTTTCCTCAAGCTGCGGCTGGATTGACCGGTGTGGCTTCCTTGCTCACCTCGTCGTGGCTTCATGACCTCGAAGATGATGCGTGGGAGTCGTACCAGGAACGGGTAGATGGCGTATCTTTTGAGATGGTTCAGCGGGCTGCCCACCAGTGGCTTCGGCCAGAGTCCGCCACTCTCGTGGTTGCCGGTCCCAGTGGAGCCTTGGACTCATTGAGAGCGGCGGTACAACCCGACGGATTGCCGATCGAGGTTCAAACTATGGACGATTTGATGGCCCCAGAGACCCGTTGAAACCCCTCGTTTCACATTGCCCGTGGCCCTCATCAATGACCCATGCTACATATCGGGCCGAATTCCTCAGGAGATGAACCATGGAAAAAATGAATCTTATCGCTTTGCTTCTTACTGCAACCATTGGCTTTGCCGGATGCGATGGCGATAGCGGAAGCCCCGAAGGCGGAAACGAAAACGCGGCAGTGAGCAGTGGCGGTGGTGACATCGGCGAAGTTCTGGCCACAGTCAATGGACTTGAGGTGGGTGCTACGGCCTTTAAGGCTGCCGCTTCACGCAAGGTTCCTGCGGATGGAAAGGCGCTCAGCGGCGACGAAAAGAAGGACGTTCTGAAGCGTCTTGTCGATGAGAAGTTGCTGTACCAAGCCGCCCTAAAGGAAGGCCTCGACAGCGACCCCAAGGTTCAGAAGGTCATGGTCAACACACTTCTTCGCGAGGCTGTGTACGCCAAGGTCAAGAACTCCGACTTCACCGATGAAGACCTTCAGAAGTACTTCGACGAGCACCAGTCTGAGTTCGTGGTACCGGCGAAGGTTCAGATAAAGCGCGTCCTCATTAAGGTCTCAGACGATCGCGATGACACCGCTGCCAAGGCCGAGGCCACTCGCCTTCTCGCTTCTCTGAAGGGAAACACTGAGGGCTTCAAGGATGTCGCGACAGCATCGTCTGAGGGTCCGTACAAGCGCCGGGGTGGGGATGTTGGTTTCGTTCCAGAGGACGGCAAGCCCGGTCTCGATGAGGCGATTGTTACCGAAGCGTTCAAGCTTGGTGTGGGTGAGCTCTCGGGAGTGTTCAAGACCGATGAAGGCTACAACTTTGTCATGTCCGCCAACAAGCGGGACAAGGTGGAGCGGACCTTCCAGCAGATGAAGGGCTCAGTTCTTCGCAAGGTTAAGAACGAACAACTCAAGAACTTGTATGACTCCTATGTAGATGGTCTTCGTACCGGCGCCTCCATCGCCATCGAAGACTCCAAGCTCGAGGCCATCAAGGTAGAGCCTGCACAGGCGCCCAAGCACCCTGGCATGCGTCCTCCGGGACCCAAGGCAGGCCAGTCGATGCCGCGTACGAAGTTGCCCCCGGGCATCAAGGCTCCAGGGAAGGTGAAGTGAGGTCACTCCTCGCTGCACTGATTGGACTGTGTATCGGTTCTGCCCAGGCGGCCTCCGTCGATCGCATTGCTGCGGTTGTAAATGACGAAGTGATCACGCTCTCCGAGGTCTATGACCTCGGGCGTGAGTTCATAGATGCTCGTGCGCAATCGGGTGATGTAAATGAGCGGCGTGTTGCGGAACTGGAGGTGCTCGACACCTTGATTCGGCGACGGTTGGTCGAGCAGACCGCAGTGGAACTTCAGATTGATGCCACCGATGAGGATGTCGACCGTGCCGTGAGCGACATCGCTCGCCGGAACGGAGTCGAACAGAAAGCGCTCCGATCGGAGATTGAACGCTCCGGAGTGTCATGGCAAGGGTACCGCGAGGAGATCAAAGAGGTCATTCGTGAGCAGAAGTTCACCCAGATGCTCATTCGTCCTCGAATCGTCGAGAATGAGGACGAGCTTCGGGATGCGTACCGACGGATGCTCAATGAGGCCGACCAGCCAGTTCGAGTTCAATTGGGTGCGATCTTCCTTGCTTTCCCATCCGGTCCCGACTCAGATCAAGAGCAGACGGTAGCACTGGCCACCAAGGTTCGAAGCCGCATACTGGGAGGAGAGTCCTTCGCGTCGGTTTCCGCTGAGGTTGATCAGGGCCCGTACGGAGCGAATGGCGGCACCATGGGCACCTTCAGCGACGGTGAGCTGGTGGGCGAACTTAATGTCGCTGCGTTCACGACGGAAGTCGGTAAGGTCTCGAAGCCAGTGGTCACCGGTCAGGGTGTATTTCTACTAGAAGTACGCCAGCGAGAGAAGATTCCTATGAAGCCGTATGAAGAAGTACGGGACGAGATTTCCTCGAAGGTATTTGAGGGGCGGATCGAGCGAGAGAAGGATGCTTGGTACCAGCAAGCCCGCCGAGAAGCGGCAGTGGTAATCAAGCTCAAAGAACCCCAAGAAAAATGAAGCTGCTAATCACTCCGGGCATGGGAGTGGGTCCGGAAGTGACGGCGCGCGCTCTCTCGGAGATGAGGCCCGCGGCAAGTGTTCGCTTGTTGGGCGATGGGCCTGTGATTCGCGATGCCCTCGAAGATGCAGGACTGCTCGGCCAATTTGAAGTGGTGGACACCGGTGGAGGTACAGAACCTGCGCCGGTGGCAGCAATCCGTCAGGCTGCGATCGCATGCTTGCTCGAGGGCGCGGATGCAATGATTACCGGGCCGATTCACAAGGGCCAGCTAAACGCCAAGGGCTTTGCCCACATGGGGCATACCGACATGCTGGGCAGCATCTTTGGTGTAGATCCGGTGATGGCCTTTGCAGGCGGTTCTGTACGGGTGGCCTTGGTTACGACCCACATTCCTCTCGCTCAGGTGGACGAACAAATCTCACCGGGCCGTGTCCGCCGGGTGGTGGAAGTGGCCGATGCAGCACTTCGCCAAGAGTTGGGCATTAAGCAGCCCAGGATCGCCTTGTGTGGAGTGAACCCTCATGCTGGAGAGGGAGGGCTCATCGGTCGCATAGAAGTCGATACTCTCGGGCCCGTGGCCAATGAGTTGCGGTCGGCTGGGATCGACTTGGTGGGTCCGATTTCTGCCGAGACGGCCTTTATGGAGGCGGCCAAGGGCGGTTTTGACTTGGTCGTCGCCATGTACCACGACCAAGGTCTCGTCCCACTCAAGGTCTTGGACTTCGGTCGCAGCGTAAACTGGACACTGGGTTTGCCCATTGTGCGGACCAGCGTGGACCACGGTACCGCCGATGCACTTGTGGGCACTGGAAAGGCCGAACATGGGAGTATGGTGGCCGCGATTCAGCTTGCGATGGACATCGTCACCTACAAGAAGTCAGGGTCCTAACGGCCCGTGTCTTGCTCGAATTCCAAGATGGAGTCGCAGTCGTAGGCCGCATCGACTTGGTGCCAGAGCAGGGGGTCAGGTCCCCAGGTCCTGCAGTCTTCGACGCCCTCTCCACGGGCATCGTATGTGGTGACCATGAAGTTGAGTACTGGCTGGTCTGCGCACAGGTATTTGGTGGACTGGCTTCGGCTTGCATCGCGCCAGTCCGCTTCAATGTCCAGCTTGAGGCGAAGGAAGTCTTGGCTTCCGTCGGCGGCTGCGCTGATTGACTTGATTCGGTGTCCCTCGGTGTTGTTGGCATTCTTTCCAAGCCAAACCCAGCCACCGCCGGTCCAATTCTCGGTGGTGATCTCGAACACCCATTCTTCTTCATCCACGTCGCAGAGCGCGTCCACCGATGCGATCTCCGGAACCCCTTCCTGGAATGGGTTGGAGTCCGACGGGTCGAGGTCGCCTGGGGCGGCGCATGCGAACAACCAGAGAATCATGGTTCCAATGTAGCTTGTGCGGTCTCGCGGAACAGGTGTCGCTCGATTTGGATCATTAGTGCCATCAAGCCATCGCCGGTCTGGGCGCTCACCAGCATGGCATCGTGGTCCTTTTTCAGTTGGCTCCATTCGTCAGGCGCAACCGAATCAATTTTGTTCAAGACCCGGATTACTGGACGGTGACCGGCGCCGAGTGACTCGATGGTTTGCTCGACAGAAGCGATATGAGTCTCAATCTGTGGCGAGGCGGCATCGATCACATGAATGAGCAAGTCGGCCTCTTGAACCTCCTCGAGGGTGGAGCGGAATGCATGCACCAGGTCCTTTGGGAGGTTTCGAATGAACCCGACGGTATCGGTAAGAATGACCTCCCGTTCCTCCGGAAAGCGGAGCCTACGGCTGGTTGGGTCGAGGGTGGCGAACAGCTTGTCCTCTGCGTCAACCGAGGACTGGGTCATGCGGTTGAGCATCGTGGACTTGCCTGCATTGGTGTAGCCAACAATGGCCACTTGAGGCAGGCCCACTCGTCGACGTCGGCTACGACGCAGCGAACGCTGCTTGGAGAGCTTCTTGAGTTGTTTCTCCAATCGGGTCTGCCGTTCACCTGCCCGGCGTCGATTGATCTCCAGCTTGGTCTCACCCGGGCCTCGACCTCCGATTCCACCGGTGAGACGGCTCATGGCTGTGGGCATCAGGGCGAGTCTCGGTTTTCGGTACCGAAGCTGAGCCAGCTCGACCTGGAGTTTTCCCTCGCTGGTGGT
>CAWVVG010000015.1:0-20936 GCA_963932775.1 uncultured bacterium | reverse complement strand
CGATGAGCGAAGCCACAATTCGGCGCGCTCTATGCTCAGTCGGTCCGGCTGCCTTGCCCGTGCAAGGCGCAGCCTGATGCGGTCTGTGATTCGGCTCATGAACGCCTCTTTATTCGCCCGATGGCCGGCCAGGTAAGAACAAATAACGCGGGCCACATCCATGGTGCCAGGAGCCCATGGAAAGCCAGCTCACGCAGCGCTTCTGGGCGAATCAAAATGGCGGCGGGAAGCAAACCCAACAGCGGGTGCACTCGCACCAAGAGTGCTGCTGCGGCAAATGGCAGTGCAATTATCGGGTCCAACATAAGGGCCAAGAGGGTGAACAGTCCGGCGATGAAGGCCGGGTGGCCAGAGCCGGGGAGGGCGCGCCAGACGACGATCCAGCAACCCCATGCCAACCCCACGGCCCAGGGCGTGGCAGCCCACCAACCGGTGGCAGGGAGTCCAGTTGTCGCGGCTGCTGTCTGTTCGGCTTCGTGCGATGGAAACCCAATGTGGGTCAATGCCGTCATCGCGATGGCGGCGACGACCACCATGCAAGCCAAGCGCACGAGGTCGGCCAGGGAATCACGGGCCCGTGGGAGACCCTGTGCAGCGGAGGCGAGCCCAAGGCCAATGGTGGACCAGACCACAGAGCCGGGGATGAGCGCCCCCAGCAAGGGCAGCGCTGGATCTGGCCCTCCCCTGGAGGGCGGCGGGGCCATGGCCATTCCTTCAAGAGCGCTGGCGGTGGCCATCATGGCTGCTGGGTATACGGTGTTGTCTGTTCGTTGGTGGTAGCGGGTGAACACCACATCTTTCCCCCGAGTCATGATCTGGAAACTGAGTACACCAGACAAGGCGAAGTGAGCGTGGTCGCTTCGCCATTGGGGCAAGGCGCGTCCGAATGCCCGGTACAGATAGGGAATATCCAGCGATGTATTGTCACCAAGCCATCGCAATTCCTCGCTGCCCCAGGCGCGGCTTAGGTCCACTGCGGTGGGGTTGCCTTCGCCGATGAGGTCGAGCGCTACCACCAGGTTTAGGGGGCTCAAGCCGGAAGATATCCACGCTTTGCTCATTCGCTTAGAGCCCACGAGTCCGACTTCTTCTCCGATTGGAAAGCCAAGGCACAGGTTCGAGGCGTCCGAGCTCCGGGCAAGTTCCAGTAAAATTGCGACGCCTGCTGCGTTGTCTACCGCACCCGGCGACATGGGTACGGAGTCCACGTGTGCCAGAAACAAAGTAGTCCCTGACCCCCGACACGCGATGGGAGATCCTTCGAGTATACTCGGCTCCCAACCTGCACTCTTTAGTCTCTCGAGGATGCCCTCGACTGCGGCCCCTTCCTCGGGGGAGCCGAATTTTCGGGGCCCGACATCTTCCACCAGCCAGTGGACATCTGCGAGGGCACGATCAGAATCGAAGGCGGGAGGAAGCACAAGCCATGGTACCCGGTCCTGGGTGGGATATGGTCCGGACCATGATTGAAAACTTTCCCAAGAGTGGACTTGCATTGGCCCTGTGGGCCAGGAATTCCCAGGCTGAATCCTCGTGCCTTCTTGGGCGGTGCGGTGACATCTCGGTCGCCCAAGTGGCGCTTTTGGGATGCTCGGGATGAAGGCCGACGGCGTCGTACAACGACTGGTGACCCACTATGCCTGGCCCCATCGGTGGAGCTTCTTTGCCGGGGCTGTCTGTTTATTGGTCACCAACTGGCTGACGGTCACCATTCCGATTCAGCTCGGTATGGGAATCGATGCCCTCGGTGAGGGTGGGGATGTCTCAGGCATCGTTTGGACCATCGCTGCAATGGGGCTGGCGGTGGTTGTGGTCCGCACGCTGAGTCGAGTCCTGTTCTTCAACCCTGGGCGGTCCATGGAGTATCAGATTCGAAAGAATCTGTTCGAACACCTTCTCGCCCTTCAGCCGCACTTTTACTCGGGTCATCGAACTGGAGATATCGTGAGCCGGGCCTCCAGTGACATCTCTTGGACTCGGGCGATGATCGGCTTTGGGTTGATGCAGGCGGTGAACACGACGGTCGCGATTTCACTGACCGGGTGGCGCATGGTCGGCATCTCTCTCGAGCTGACTCTGTGGGCCATTGCACCCATTTTGGTGGCCTTGGCGGTGGTTCAGTTGTTCCTTCGCAAGCTGTTCGACCTCCAGAAGCAGAGCCAGGAACAGTTGGGTGCGATCAGTGACCATGTGTTGGACAGCTTTCAGGGTGTCGCCACGGTCCAAGGTTTTGCGGCTGAGGATGCATTCGTGGGTCGACTGGAGAAGCTCAACTATGCATGGTTGATGACCAATATGCGGCTCTCCGTCATCCGTTCAACGGCATTCCCATTGCTCGGTATGGCCGGTGGGGCGGCGATCTTTGCTCTGCTCTATGTCGGTGGGCCGATGGCGGTTCAAGGACCACTCTCTGTGGGTGACTTGGCGGCATTTGCCACATTGATTGGGGCCCTCGTTCCACCCTTGCGTTCGTTGGGATGGATGTTGAGTGTGCTCCAGCGAGGGCGTGCGGCCCTGGAACGGATTTTCGAACTTATCGATGAGGAGATTGACTGCCCGGAGGGCGATGACCCTGCGGTGCTGCCCTCGGGTTCGGGTCCATCAGTCTCCTTTCGGTCGCTGAGCTTTGCCTACCCAGATGAGCCCGACAGGATCGTGCTCGACGATGTCAATGTGGAGATCTTGCCGGGCACAGTGGTGGGGATCTTTGGAAAGACTGGCTCTGGAAAGACGACTCTGTTGCGCCTAATGGCCCGACTCTTTGACCCGCCCGCTGGAACGCTCTTTGTGGATGAGGCCGACATCTGCTCTGTCGACCGCGCAGCGTGGCGCAAGCGGATGGCCGTGGCCCCCCAGCGTCCATTCCTGTTCTCGGAGACCATCGAGGACAACATCACGCTGGGTATGGAGCCCGGCGCTGAGTCTCTGGAGGTGGCCACGTCAGCGGCCACATCTGCCGCACTGGACTCGGACTTGAGAGTCTTGCCGCATGGGATGCAGACCGTGGTCGGTCAGCGTGGCATCATGTTGTCGGGTGGGCAGCGTCAGCGGGTAGCGCTCGCCCGTGCATTGGTCCGGAATGCGGATCTGGTGCTCTTGGATGATGTGCTCTCCGCCGTTGACCATCAAACCGAAGCTGCGCTGGTGGAGTCCCTTAGGGATGCTGGCAAGGGGCGACAGGTGCCACCCACTGTGGTCATCGTAAGCAATCGTGTGTCGGCATTGCGGCATGCGGACAACATTGTAGTGCTCGACGAGGGCCGTGTTTCAGACCAAGGCACTCACGATGAACTGGTGAGTCGACCCGGCGTGTACCAGCAAATATGGGAGGTCCAGCGCTCATGAAGGGAGACCTCAAGTTGTTGGGCCGACTGTGGCCTCATGCCCGTCCGGATGCCTGGGTGTTGGTGTTTGCCATCATTGCCACCCCACTGCTTGCTGGACTCAGTCTGCTCCAACCTTGGTTGCTTAAGAGAATCATCGACGAGCACATTGTGCCGGCGACCCTCGAGGGCCTCGGTGAGCTCGCGCTGTGGTTTTTGGCCGCGGTGTGCGGTGGATATGTCGTCGAGGCGTCCTATACTCTCGCCATCGCTTGGGGTGGCCAGCGGTTGATCCTGCGGTTGCGCCGGGCCCTGTTTTCTCATGCACTCAGCCTAAAACAACGCTTTTTCGATCGCCAACCGGCCGGCAAGTTGCTCACACGCTTGACGAGTGATCTGGACAGCCTCGGGGATGCGTTGAGTGCTGGAATTGTCACCATCGTGCTCGATTTGTTCATGATTGTCGGCACCGTAGTGGCGATGTTCTGGTTGGACTGGCAACTCAGCATTGTCATGATGATCCTCACACCCATCTTGTTGGGTTTGCTCGAGGCCCTTCGACGGCGCTTGAAGACTCTTTACTTGGACACTCGGGATGCCCTGGCGAGCATCAACGCCTACTTGGCGGAGCGCATCGACGGCGTGGTGGTCATTCAGCTGTTTGGTGCTGAACGGAGCACGCATCGTGCGTTTGATGAGCGCAACCGGAAGTTTCGGGACCTGACGAGTCGCTCCAATGTCTATGATTCGATGATGTATGCGGTCGTCGACGGTGTAGGGTCGATATTTATCGCCGTTATTTTGGCGGTGGGGGCAGGCAGCCTGGCCAATGCGCTGGGACTAGATTGGCTGGGTACAGAGGCCCGCAGCGCCGGTCTGTTGGTGGCCTTTATTGACTACATGCAGCGTTTGTTTCGGCCGCTTCGGGATGCATCAGGAAAGATAGCCATCATCCAGCGTGCCGCAGCATCGCTTCAGAAGATCGATGAATTGTTTGCCGGCGCCGTGCCAGCTTCGCGGGGTACCGATGGGCTCGAGTCGCTGGAAGGGCACATCGTGATGAAGGATGTGTGGTTTCGATACAGCGATGATGGGCCGGATGTCTTGCAGGGTGTCGACTTCGAGGTGAGGCCCGGTGAAGTGGTTGCGATTGTCGGCGCTACGGGGTCGGGCAAGACCACACTTGGAAGAATCCTCGACAAGTCCTACGAGGGATACCGTGGAACCATCGAAATCGATGGACGAGAACTAAGCAAAATCAAGACCGCTGATCTTCGGCGCCAGCTCACAGCGGTTCGACAGGACATACAACTGTTTGGTGCCACACTGCGCTTCAATGTGGCCCTCGACAACCCATCGATATCCAACGAAATGCAGGCGGATGCGGCAGCTGTGGTGCGTGCCGAGGAGCTGACAAGTCGCTTGGGTTGGGACCACCTGCTTCGAGAACGGGGTGCGGACCTCAGCGTGGGTGAGGCCCAGCTCCTTACGTTTGCCCGGGCGATGGCCCATGAGCCCGTGGTTGTGATCATGGATGAAGCGACTGCATCCATTGACTCACTGACGGAGAAACGAATTCAAGAAGCCACTGCCGCGATCATGGCCAAGAAAACGGCCATCGTGATCGCTCACCGCTTGTCCACCATCCAAAGCGCTGATCGGATCGCAGTTATGGAGAGCGGGAAGATTGTAGAGCTGGGTACCCACAAAGAATTATTGGGCCTCGGTGGAGCGTATTCACGCCTTGTTGCGGCTGCAGAGTCCGCCGGAGAGCAAGCTCAAAGCCATAAGGGCTGACGCAGAACATTGTTCTCAGCTAAGGTGTGGCGGGGAGGCGCTGTGCGAAGTTGTATTTGGATTGCTGTGATGATTCTGGGTTGCCGGCCAAAACCGCCACCGGACGAGATGGTGGAGATCAAGACGGAAGTCGAAACCCCACCTGATGTGGACGCGGATGCGGATGCGGATGCGGATGCGGATGCGGATGTCGACACCGATGTGGATGCGGACACCGACGAAGATGACACCGGGCCCGAGCCCGAGAGTTTTCCCTGCAATGCCGAGCCGGCTGAGACCATGATCGACGAGTGTGTGACCAAAGAATTGCGCTGTGACATGGACCCCATGATGACCACCACCAAGGGTGCGGTCAGTCGATACGATGGGGATATGTACATCGCTTGGCAGTGCTTTCCGTTTGGGGACGGGCCATATGATGGGCCAGATAGGGTGTACTCCTTCACCCATCCGGGTGGTGGAACGGTCGAGATCAACCTGCACACACCCTGTGGCGAGCTGGATTTATTCGCCATTCAGTGGACTGGATGGGAAGAGGACGACGAGTGCCCCACGGATCAACACGCTCATCGCCTTCGGTGCGACGATAAGACCGAGGAGGGTGACGACACCATCACACTCTTTGAGAACAGTGAAATGGACTATCTGATCATCGTCGATGGACCCGAGGCTGTGGAAGAAAACTTTACCTTAGAGGCCATTTGCCCGTAGAATCGCGAGCATAAGGGAGCACTTCATGACCATGAGAATGATGAACTGGACCAGCATTGCAGTATTGAGCCTGGTTGTCGCTGGCTGTGGTAAGTCCGTAAAGGACACATCTGACGCCAAGGATACAAGCGGACCCGATGCCGACGCGGATACCGATGCGGATACCGATGCGGATGCGGACGCGGATGCCGATGCCGATGCGGACCTGGATGACACGGGTGAACCGGTCAATTTCTGTGACGACGCAGCTACGGTGCCCGGCCTCGCTACTTGCGTCGCTTCTCGGCTTCGCTGCGATCGTAAAATGCTGCACACGACCAAGGAAGGGACCAACGACTACAACAGCACCCACTACACAGCATGGGGTTGTTCAGACGTGCCTCCCAGCCGGTATCAAGGCCCAGAGCGGGTGTATTCGTACCAGCATCCTGGTGGCGGAACCGCCGTTGAAATCGAACTAAATACACCCTGTGGCGAGTTGGACTTGATCATCATCCCCTGGAGTAGCTGGGAGGGTGGGGGCGAAGTTTGTCCTGTCGATACCGATGTTTTTGCGGAATGTACCCTGCGCAAGCGGCAGGGAAATGACGGCCATATGCTTAATCCAACGGAACCGACCGACTACTTGGTTATCGTCGACAGTCCCACGGGTGAACGCGTCAACTACGAGATCGAGACCACATGCCCCGAAGGCAGCGGTGGCGGTGGCGGTGGCGGCGGCGGCGGCGGCGGCGGCGGCGGTGGGAGTTAGACGCACCGAATCTGTTGGTCAATGCCATGAAAAAGCCCCGAGCAATGCCCGGGGCTTTTTTTGTGGCGAAGGCCAGGCCTCAGCCTTCTTTTTCAGGGGCAGCTTCGTGGTTTTTCGCACATGAGCCGCAATCCTCATCGGACTCGCCCGTGGCCTTCTTGTAGCAGCCCTCACAGGACATCTTCTTGCCCTCATGGTGTCCGACCTTGCAGTGGTCACACCAGGAACTGCCACCTTCAGCGGCTTTTGAGCAGCTGCATGCAGTAGCCTCGGGTGCCTTCTCTGCCTCGGGATCACCGGCTTGTTCGGTCTTGTCGGCGTGTTCGTGGCCATCGTCCGCAAAAGAGTCGCCCGTACCCATGGTAAAGGTCAGTAGGGTCACAAAGAGCAATCGTAGGAACCAGTTCATATCATCTCCAGTTTAGGTTTCGGGTGCAGAATACATGGCGCAGAACGTTCTGCCAACCGACCGGCTACGGCGGCCTAGGACGGAAGTGCCTGAAGCGCACGACCTGTCCAGCTGTGTTCGCTCTCAGCGACTTGTTGGGGTGGTCCTTGCACTACAACCTCTCCGCCCTCAGTACCGCCTTCTGGCCCGAGATCGATGATGTGGTCCGCATTCTTGATTAGGTCCAGGTGGTGTTCAATGACCACGATCATGTGTCCGGCGTCGACCAGTCGGTGGAGCACGCCGATTAATTTTTCTACATCTGCGAAGTGAAGGCCAGTGGTCGGCTCATCGAGTAAGAAGCAGGTTTCCTTCTTGCGGCCGGTCAGCTCTGCGGCGAGCTTCAGTCGCTGGGCCTCACCGCCGCTCAGGGTATTGGCGGGCTGGCCCAGGGTCAGGTAGCCGAGGCCTACGTCCTCGAGAGGCTGCAATCGCCGGACGATGGGGTGGTGGTTCGAGAACAACTGAAGGGCCTCGGTCACGCTCAGGCACAGCACGTCTGCAATGGAGTGGTCACTCCACTTCACAGACAGGGTTGATTCGGAGTATCGCTTTCCTTCGCAGAATTCGCACTCCACCCACACGTCGGACAGGAAGTGCATCTCTACCAGTATTGCCCCTCGGCCACTACAGTGGGGGCACTGGCCGGTCCGCCCGTTGTAGGTGAAGCGGGCCTTGTCGAAGCCCATGGCTTGTGCGGCAGGCAGGCTCGCGAATAGGTTTCGGATGGGGTCGAGGACCTTTGTGTAGGAGGCTGGCGTGCTGCGAGGCGACCGACCGATTGGGCGTTGGTCGATGACGACGATTCGAGCCGGCCCGGTCTTCCGAGCTTTCCGTCGGCTCTCAAGGTGCGGAGCCACGGTGTTCATTACCAGGCTGGATTTTCCGCTTCCACTCACCCCAGTCACTACCGTTAGGCAGCGTCGGGGGAGACGGGTCTCGAAGCCCTTGAGGTTGTTGCTGGTTGCGGGTGGGAGGTCGATCCAGAGCGTGGGGGTTCGTCGGACCGCTGGACTTGGAATGGTGCGTTCACCGGTCAAATAGACCGATGTAGGGCTGCTGGACTGTGCGATTTCGGCAGGAGTGCCTTCGGCGACCACTGTGCCACCGTAAGCACCCGCGGCGGGCCCCATATCGATGATGTGGTCGGCCTTGCGTATGACATCGGGGTCGTGCTCTACAATCACCAGGGTGTTCCCCAGGTCCCGCAGGCCTTCCAGGGTCGTCAGAAGCCGCGCTGTGTCGCGCTGATGGAGTCCCACAGTGGGCTCGTCGAGCACATAGATGGTTCCGGTCAGTCGGGCGCCCAGTTGTGTCGCCAAGCGAATGCGCTGGGACTCGCCGCCGCTAAGCGTGGATGCAGTTCGGTCCAGGCTCAGGTAGCCGAGTCCCACATCGGAAAGGAAGCGGAGCTTGTCTTGAATGTCCTCCAGCGCTTGGCTTGCAATGGTCTGGTCGTGCGGACTCAGGGTCAACGATTTGACGAAGGAGATGGCCTCATCGACGGTCAAGGCGGTCAGTTCGTGAATTCCGTACCCACCGAGTCGGACGGCCCGCAGTGCGGGCTGGAGGCGTCCCCCGTGGCAAGCCGAACAGGTCACTTCCTCACCGATCCAACGGTCTCGGGCTTTCCAGGAGTTTACGGTCGAGATGATGCCGGGCCATACCCGTGCCTCGACCACTCGAGTGACACTCTTTCTCCAGCGCTTCGACCACTTGATGTCGAGCAGGGCGCCGTGGCCGTAGAGCAAGTCTCGCTGAAGTACCTCGGGCAGGTCTTCAAAGGCCACGTCTTGATTCAAACCATGTTGTTTGAAGAGCACAGACAGCATGGCTTTCATGGGCTTTGAGCGAAACACCACCGAAGATACGCGCTTGTCGAGTGCGTCCTTGAGCTTTCGGTGGGGCTTAATGAGAATCAGCTTGGGGTCGATTTCGGAGCGCTTTCCCAACCCGTCGCAGCCTGTGCAGGCCCCAAGGTGGCTGTTGAATGAGAAGTGCCGGGGAGTAAGGGCGCTGGGTAAGATTTCGCCATGCTTTGGGCATTCAGCACCGAGGGACAGGGCAATGGGTGGCCCAGACTGGGGAGTGAAGACGGCGTGGTCTCCGCCCAGACCGTAGGCCAAGGCAATGCTGTCCGCGAGCCGCCCACGGGTCGATGTTTCTGGCTTGAATCGGTCCACGATAAGCTTCAGGCCTACCAGGCCTGAGTCGCGCTCGAGGGGGACCTCCGCCTCTTTTCGTTTCGGGCCCACATGTCCCGGGTTCCATCCTCGAGAGAAGCCATCTGCCAGCAGATCGTTGGCGCTGATTCCGGTCGGAATGTCTGTAATGAGCCAGCCGGGGCCGGGCGCCATGGCCTTGAGTAGCCCTGCCGCCTCGCTTGGTGGGTGGCCCTGAATCGGCGCATCACAGTGGTGGCAGTGGGGCTCGCCGATGCGTGCATACAGCAGCCGGAAGGTATCGTACAGTTCGGTTGCAGTGGCAACGGTGGACCGTGGATTGTGGCTGCGGTTCCGTTGGTCAATGGCGATGGCGGGAGCCAATCCATCCGCATCCTCGAGGGGAGCGCGACCGAGGCGATCGAGGAAACGGCGGGCATAAGCAGACAGACTCTCCACATAGCGGCGCTGCCCTTCAGCAAAGAGGGTGTGGAATGCCAGGGAGGATTTTCCGCTACCGCTGACACCGGTCACAACGGTCATTTTACCGTGGGGAAAGCGCACATCGATGTGCTTGAGGTTGTGGGTGTAGACGCCCTTGAGGACAATGTCCTTGGGCCCCGTCACCTTGATGGCGGTGGAAAGCTTGGACTGTTCGAGGGACACGGTGGGGCCCAATGCCTTTTTCAGGACGACGCCAGTGGGAGTGTCGAGAGTGGCGAGGACTTCTGGTGTACCTTCGCCCACCACCAGTCCACCTGTGGCACCTCCATCTGGGCCCAGCTCGATGACGTGGTCGGCCACCTTGATGACATCGGTATTGTGTTCGATGACCGCTACGGTATTGCCCCGGTCCACGAGGGCCTGGAGCGCCACAAGTAGGCGCTCGATGTCAGCCATGTGGAGCCCGGTGGTGGGCTCGTCGAGCAGGTACAGGGTCTGTCCAGTTGCTGGACGCTGAAGCTCCGTGGCGAGCTTGATTCGCTGGGCCTCTCCGCCGGACAGGGTGGTCGAGATCTGCCCCAGACTGATGTAGCCCAGACCCACAGCTTCGAGGGTGGCGAGGATGCGCTTGATCTTGCGGTGGCGGGCAAAAAACACAGATGCTTCGGAGATGGTCATCTCGAGGACGTCGTGAATGGAGCGCCCCCGGTACCGAACATCGAGGGTCTCACCGTTGAAGCGCTTGCCTTGGCAGATGTCACATGGCACATCGACGTTGGACAAAAACTGCATCTCGATGGTCTTGACGCCCGCCCCAGAGCAGGGTTCGCATCGGCCGCCAGGTACATTGAAGCTGAAGCGGCTCTTGGTGTAGCCATTCGATTTCGATTCGGGGACCGCGGCGAACAGGGTTCGGATCGGGTCCCACATACCGGTGTAGGTTGCTGGGTTGGACCGCGGAGTTCGACCGATGGGAGTCTGATCGATGCGGACGACCTTGTCGATGTGATCGATGCCTTCGATGCGCTCGTGGAGCCCGGGTGTTTGTGTGGCCTTGTGCAGCGCTGCAGCCAGGGCCCGATGCAGCACATCCATCACCAGCGTACTCTTTCCGGACCCACTCACGCCGGTCACTGCGATGAAGGTACCCAAGGGAAAGCGCACGGTTACAGACTGGAGATTGTTGGCCTCAGCGCCGTGTACCGTGATCGCTGGCCCGTCGCTCGGGCGGCGGTGCTCTGGAAGTGCGATGGCCCGGTCACCCCGCAGGTATTGTGCAGTCAGGGCATCGGTCTTGAGAAATTCTGCTGGGGTTCCAGCTGCCACCACTTCGCCACCCAGTCGCCCCGCGCCAGGCCCAATCTCCACCAGGAAGTCAGCCCGAAGCATAGTCTCTGGGTCGTGCTCTACAACCAGCACGGAGTTGCCCTTGTCTCGGAGGGCCTCAAGAGCGCCCAAGAGCCGGTCCAGATCTTGAGGGTGGAGGCCAATACTGGGTTCATCAAGGATATAGGTGACACCCTGCAAGCCTGCACCCACTTGGGATGCGAGCCGAATCCGTTGTGCCTCTCCGCCAGAGAGGGTTGCTGCGGACCGGTCGATGGTCAAGTAGCCGAGTCCCACGTCTTCCAGAAATGACAGGCGACTGCGCAGCTCTCGAACGATGGGCTCGCCAATCTCGATGTCGCGTTCGCCCTGTAGTTGCAGGGCTTGAAATAAGGCCCTGCTGTCGGAAACAGTCATCTCTGTGAGTTCGTTGATGTTGTGTCCGTTGAAGTCGACTGCGAGGGCGAGAGAGTTGAGCCGTCGGCCATCGCAGTCCGGGCAGGTCACCGCATCGCGGCAGGCACGCAGACGGTTCATCTTCGACCACTTCCAGGACTTGTTTACGCCAGATAGCACTCCACCCCAGGTGATTTGGCTCCGACTCTGCCGGGTACCATCGTCTCGGGATCTGTCGGCCACATAGGTGACGTCGGCTCCAAACAGCAAGGCATCTTGTTGTTCGGCCGTGAGATCGCGGAACGGCATGTCTGGATCGATGTGGAGCTGTTCGCCGACTTGGGCCAATGTCGGTCGGCTCAGAGTCGTGAAGGGCAGACGAATGTCCGCCTCGAGCACCGTCAGGAAATCCATCAAGCCTTTGTCCACATCGAGCAGGCGGTCGAGGTTGAAGTCCTCCAGTCGCCCCAGTCCATTGCAGCCCTCGCAGGCGCCCTGGGGAGCATTGAAGGAAAAAAGCCGAGGCTCCATTTCGGGAATGGAGATGCCATGCTCAGGGCAAGTGCGTGAAGAGGAGAACGTCCGGTGCTCATCGTCGATAAGGAAGGTGACGACTCCCTTAGACTTGGCCAGGGCGAGCTCGACCGCTTCGACCAGTCGTCCTCGCCTGTCCGGTCTGGATTTGAGTCGGTCGACCACCAGTTCGATGGTGTGTTTCTCGTACCGGGCCAGGGTGATGTCATCCTCGAGGCTGCGGAGCTCACCATCAATGCGGGCGCGTATGTAGCCACCCTGCAGGGCTTCGCGCAGCTCTTTCCGGTACTCACCTTTGCGGTCGAGCACGATGGGTGCCATTACATGAAGCTTGGCGCCTTCGTGGTCGCACAGAATGCGGTCTGCGATCTGTGCGGCCGACAGGGTGGCAATCTCTACCTTGCACTCGGGGCAGCGGGGAGTTCCGAGCCGAGCCATCAATAGACGCAGGTGGTCGAGCACCTCGGTAATCGTGCCCACGGTGCTGCGTGGATTTCTGTTGACGGTCTTTTGGTCGATGCTCAGGGTCGGGCTCAGTCCGTCCACCCGCTCCACCCGGGGCTTCTCCATTTGGCCTAAGAATTGACGGGCATAGCTGGACAGGGACTCCATGAAGCGCCGCTGTCCTTCCTGGTAGATCGTGTCGAAAGCGAGGGATGACTTGCCGGATCCACTGAGGCCGGTGATCACCACCAGTTGGTTTCGTGGGATCTCGAGGTCAATCCCTTTGAGGTTGTGTTCCTCGGCGCCCTGGATGCGAATGTGGTCCACGTTGCCCCCGCTCCATAGGTCTTATGCGGTCCAGTCGCTGTCGGCCGCTTGAACCGCTACACTCGATGCCAGGAGGTGCCGATGTCCAAGCGCCACAGTCCACGTTTTCTCGACCTGGTCAATCAGGCAAAGCACCAGATTCCGGAGGTGACCGTGGCTCAGGTCATGGACATGATCGCGTCAGGGGATTCCATCACGCTGGTGGATACCCGAGAACAAAGTGAGTGGGCGGCCGGCCACATCACCGGAGCCATTCACCTGGGCAAGGGCGTCATCGAGCGAGACATTGAGCAGGCCGTACCGGACGCCAACACAGTATTGGTGCTGTATTGTGGTGGTGGGTATCGATCGGCACTGGCTGCGGCGGCACTTCATGCCATGGGGTACGCCGGAGCGGTGTCCATGGACGGTGGTTGGCGCGGCTGGAACGATGCAGGCGGTTCGACACAGTCGGCCTGAAATTAGACCGTAAGGCTCTTGAGCTGGTCCGGTATGTCCTCCACCCGCCAACGGATGGTGCGCAGGCAGCCTTGGACTACGAAGGTCGGGATGGCAGATGAGCGGTTGCCTTGCATCAAGTCCAGCAGGGCCTCGAGCACCTGGGGTGCATGACTCAGTGAGAGGGGTTCAGTGCCCACCTGGGCAGAGGCGTCCCACCATGCGCCAGGATTTGTGCGTCGAATGGCCCGCCCGAGAATCTTGCAGGTCCTGTCGTCTCCCATTGCGTGGTCGAGCAGCGCCCGGTTGATCCAAGCGCTGATTCGCTCCGGCTTTGAGGTCACTGCAATGTTCAGATCCTCTGTGGCTTTGGCGAAATGCCCCTGGCGTCGATAGATCTCTCCCCGGTAGACGAAGACCGTAGGGCCTTCAAAATCGGCCGCCTTGATGCCATCTGCGAGCATCGCAAGAGCACCCTTGTGATCGCCGAGCATTGCGAGCGCAGCGGCCCATCCAATCCAAGCCCAGATGGTCATATGGTGACGCCCAATCGCTCTTCGGAATTGCTCGATGGAGGCCTCATATTCGCCGAGCCACAGAAGCAATTCACCGTGGTAGGTGTAGCAGGTTGGACTCTCGGGAAAGCGGGTATGAAGGTCCTCAAATTGGTCCTTCACCGCCTCAGGCTCAAGTATGCGAATACAGAGCTGTACCTTTCGTGCAAGCTCTGCGGACAGGCGGGGCGTGCGGATTAACTGCAAGCTGCTTGAGTCGTACATCGTGGGTATTGACGATCGGTTTCCAGCCAACTTCTTAAGCAACAGGTTGGCCATCTCGATGAAGGATGGGCTTGCTTCCCTCCAATCTGTAGGGCCGCCATGGGTGATGCCTTGGAACAATTCGATGCCGTGGCAGTGTCGATTGCTGGGCGAAAAGGATGTGCGAGAACTGTTCGCCAGGTTTTCCTTTTGGCCCTTGACTACCGTCGCGAGGGTTCGGACTAGCACTGAGGTGGCATTGAAGCGGAATGACTTCGACCGTGCGGTCTGGGCGAATTTGATGGCCGCCATGTGGTCATCAGATTGAAGTGCATTTTGGGCCATAAACAAGAACGCTGCAGACACTTCAAACCAGGTTTCATCGCGTGGCGTTGAGTCGATGGCGCGCCGCAGGTGAAGGATCGCATCGGCGCCCCCTTCCAGCGTTGTCGCGGCACCGACCAGGAAGTGTCCTTCTGGTTCATTCGGTGCCAGACCGATGACTTGATTACCGATTTCGACCGCCCGTTCACAGTCGCCAGCCCAAAGCGCAATTCGTCCGACGGCGCTCAACTGGATCGGTCCGGTGGGGTGTTTTTCTACCGCGGTATTCAGCAGTGCTTCTGCAACGTCGAAGGCACCGATCTGAAGCAGCATTTCCCAAGACCTTAGCCAGTCGTCGGGATCTATTTCTATGTGGTCCAGGATTGCTTGGCGGGCATCCGGGTGGTTGGTTGCAACGCTACACTGGGCCCGAAGTTTCACTAAATAGGGGTCGTGCGTGTGGACTAAGAGCCCTTCACTCGCCCAATGGAGGGCTCCTTTGTAGTGGCGTACGGCATGGTGGACATCTACGATATGATGGTAGAGAAGCCGCGTATCTAAGGAATGCTTGAGTCCGTCCTCAAGCGCACGCCGTCGCTCCACTTCTCGATGGATCGCCCATCGGCTATGACTCAGGGCTTTCCATGTTTGGCTCGACTCGGGCGATTGCTCTACATGGGCACAGGCGACACCTTCAGTGCGCACGGCCAGCCACGCCTCCAGGGCCTCGATAGGCGCTTCTATCGTGGAATTTTTCCGTAAGTTCGCCAACAATTTTTCTGCCGCTTTGATGTCACCGTCTTTGATGGCTTGATGGACCACCCTGAGCGCGCGAGTCACTGGGTGTTCGGTGGGTTTTGACATGGGTTGAAGCCTAATCTACGCGAAGAACAAACGCTGGCACACGCGAAGTCTCACCTTTGTAGTGGATGGTTGCACTGGCCCTGTGGATCGTCCGGTTGGCCCGCAGTCCCGCGGCCGCTGCGATTGTGCGCTCGGGTGGGTACAGGCCCTCGAATCCATCGGTGGTTCCACCGGCTGCCGTGGGTTCAAAGTCGATGAATAGATCGCCAGCAGGTCGAAAATCCAGGCGATGGAGGCCCGCCTCATCCACAGTGTGCTCAAGGTCTTCCAAGGAGATGTCCTCATCCTTCATGCGGGCCCATGCAAGCCGGGTGCTTCCTTGGTTGTCCCAACCAATGGATACATCGGTGCCCATGGCGACCAAGGTGGAACGCTCCGTTGGTGGACGACCATCGCCGCCACGGTGAAATGTCACCGCCCTACCGTTGAACATTCCTCCCCTGCGTCCGGCAGTGAACCATCCCTGTGCCCGACCGTGGGTAATCGTGCTGGCGACCGTCCACTGCCCAGAGTCTTCCATGGTGGTGGCCATGGGAACCGCAGGCCCACCGGGGTCCACCTGAATGGTGGCGTTGGCTTCCTCATGAGAGAGGCGCATGGTCCAGTGAGGACCGTCTTCGTATTGTCCAAGGAGATCCGTACCCACACGGACGGCACTGTGAGAATCGGAGACGTGAACATCGCCGGGCCCGCCATCCATCGCGAACAAGATGGGCGTGGTTTCAGCATTCCAACGGTTCGCACGGAAGTGTCCTTGGCCCCGCATCATGCCGGTATTTCCGACCGAGACATGGCCCTCGATCAAGCTGCCGTCTTCGGCCAGCACCAAGATCTCCCATTGTTCCCGCCAAGAGAGCGAGTCCATGGGGGTCCCGCTGCATGCGAGGACCGATATGAGCAGAATCGAGAGCATTCATTTCCTTCATGTGAAGCATACCTCTCGGAGCCGTCATCAGGGGGAGGGTGTACACTCTAGGAGTGAAGATGAAAGAGCATGGATACAGGCGGTGGGCCTGGTGGCTTCGGCTCGGAGGTACCATCGCTGCGATTGCGTGGGTCGTTGGCCAGGTAGACGTAGGGGGCGCGCGCCAGGCCATCTCTGAGGTTGGGCCAGCCATCCTTGCAGTTCCCATTATCGGCCTGGCTGTCAATACGCTGATTCAAGCGTTTCGTGTGCGAATCTTGCTTCGCTCCTTGGGTGCCGAGCTTGGGCTGCGTCAGATTCTGAGTGTTCTTTGCCGCGGGTCATTCTTAGGCTTGGCGTTGCCTTCCGGTGGGCACGAAGTGGCGAAGACTGCTCTGCTCGCTCGCGAAGGGGTTGGAATAGAGCCTGCTGTGTCTGCAATGTTCGGTGTCCGACTTCTCCAGCTACCGATTTGGGTGGCTCTGTTGGGCTGGGGTCTCTGGGGGGGACTCCTGAACACCAACCCCATTCTTGGGGTGGCGGCGGTGCTCTACATTGAGGCCTCCTTTCTCATCATGTTGGTGGCCGTGCGGGGGACTCGTGGGTTGCGGTTGCCGGTCTGGGTACCGGCGTGGGTCTCGACTCGCTGGGTTCGCGTGGCCAGGTGCGCAGGCCAACTTAGAGAAGATCCACGGGCTTTGACCATCACCGCACTGTTGGGAATTCCCTCGATGCTTATTGGTACGGGGGTCGTTTTTTATCTGGTTGCTGGCTTCGGCTTTCCGCTTTCCTTTGGTGAAGTGATCACGTTTGTCCCGTCGGCCGATATTTTGATCTGGCTTCCGGTGAGTGTTGGTGGGGTCGGCGTGCGCGAGACAGTCTTTACGATAGCCCTCGTTCCACGAGGTGTTCCGGCCGCTACTGCAGTGGCAATCGGGTTGGTGCGATGGACAGGGGAACTCGCACGGGCTGGAATCGGTTGTATGCTATGGCTTCTCAGAGTGGTGAGCCCAGTTGAGGCCCACGGTAGGTAGCCCCCAAGAGGAGTAGAGAATGAGTGACGCAGCCAACACGCCGGTCCAGATCCTCGTAATTGAAGATGAGGATGACATCAGAAATCTGATCGTGATGAACCTCAAGCGCGCCGGATTTGAAGTGATGAGTGCAGGAAATGGCTTTGATGGTTTGAGCTTGTTGAAGGCCCATCGACCGCCTGTTCTTCTTCTGGACTTGATGCTTCCCGATATGTCGGGAGAGGAAATCTGTGCTCGGCTCCGCAGTGACCCAGAAATCAAGGACACCTACGTCATCATGGTGACCGCTCGAACCGAGGAGCAGGACCGCATTGCTGGCTTTGAGGTGGGAGCCGACGACTACGTGCCCAAGCCATTCAGCGTGAAGGAGCTGGTTCTCCGTGTGAAGGCTGCCGCGCGTCGAACGGGCTCAGCTGAGGTGTCAGCCCCGGCGGAAATCTCCGACCTTACTGTGGGCAATCTCCGCATCGACAATCGCGCACACCGTGTGTGGGTCGACGGCGAAGAAGTCGAGTTGACGAGTACGGAATACAAGCTGCTGATCTACCTCGCGACCAGTGAAGGGAAGATGTGCAGTCGCGGTGAGCTGCTGGAGCAGGTTTGGGAATTGCCACCCACCCTAAACACCCGCACCGTGGACACCCATGTAAAGCGTCTTCGTCAGAAAATGGGTAGCGCTACCGCTCTTGTGCAGACGGTGCGCGGCGCAGGGTATCGGTTTAGCAGCGAGGAGCAGTGACAGCATCGAAAAGCGAACACAGCGCAGTGGGTAAAAAGACCATTGCCGAGGTGTTGATCGAGCGCAGTCCCAACGGAATTGTGGTGACAGGGGCGGACGGCCGAATCATCGCGGTAAACCCAGCATTCCATGAAATGCTTCCGATCGTTCCGCGCGCTGTGGGGCGCCTTCCTCTCCAGACGATTCCGGTGGAGCGTCTGGCGATGGCCTTGGACCCAGAAGTCACAGAGGAGGTTGAATTTCACTTTGAGTCGGGCAATCGCACGATTCTGGTGAAGGTCGTACCCATGGATGGCGGGCGTCTGGCCATCCTGCAGGACGTCACCATGTTCGCCAAAGCCGAGAGTCATCGAAGGGAGTTTGTGGCCAATGTGAGCCATGAGCTTCGAACTCCGGCGACCTCCATCGCTGGGTATGCCGAGACCCTGCTCGATGACCCGGATGCGATGGACGAGGGTACCCTCGAGATGGTGACTGTGATCCATCGAAATGCTCAACGTCTCATCGCCTTGTTCGACGATCTACTGCATCTCTCTCGCATCGATGCCCAAGAAGGGCCCCTCGAGATCGAGACCTTGAACCTTGAGGGTGTCATCAACGAAGCCTTGGACAAGTGCCGCTCACCCGCCGCTGACAAGCAGATTTCGCTTGAAAATTATGTAGACTCAACTCTACTGGTGGAGAGCAATAGGGATGCGCTCGGGCACATTTTCGGCAACCTAGTTGAGAACGCCATCAAGTACAGCCAGGAAGGTGGAATGGTGAGCGTTCGAGCTTCTGCCCGAGATGGCGGACGCGTATTGGTCGAGGTGATCGATGTTGGTTTTGGTGTAGACCCGAGCCTGCATGAACGGATCTTTGAGCGTTTTTATCGGGTCGATAAGGGCCGCTCAAGGGCCGCCGGTGGAACGGGGCTGGGCCTGGCAATCGTCAAGCGGCTTTGCCATGGTGTCGGTGCGAGTGTCGACGTGAAATCGAAGCTCGAAAAGGGAAGCATTTTCCGGGTATTGCTGCCTGGGGCGGAAGACTTAGCGAAGACCAACCGCAATACGCAGTGAAAAACAGAGGACAAAGATAGGGTTTCTAAGATAAGATTGACCGACTTCCTAGCGGTTGCCAACGGTGTGGTGCGTCTGGGTTTGCATTGGGGATTTGGAAATATGTCTCGATTTACAGTATTGCTTCTGGCCTTTATTTTGGCTTCCTGTACCGAATACAAGCTCGGTGGTGGCATTGGTGCGGACCCAGCAGACGATACCGGCTCGGACGGGCGTGAGGATGCGGACGCGGACGACTCCGATGGTCCCGTCGACTACGATGCGTCCATTAAGGGAAGGGTCTGTGATTCCCTCGGTGATGGGTGGGTCGTGGGTGCGTATGTGTACACCACCTTTGACTCGGATGGCGACGGAGAACACGACTCTCGGGTCGAGGATTCCACTGACATCGAAGGGCGCTTCCATCTTACCGGTCTGCCTTCGGGTCGGGACTATGTGGTCTATGTCATCAAGGGCAGCTTTGAGCTCACCTTTGATGTGACCCTGCCCACAGGCACCTACGAGATCCCCGAGGACGAGTGTGCCCTCGAGCCCCCAACCATTGCGGTGATTACCGGGGATTACGACCACATCGAGGACATCATCTCGTCAATGGGGCTGGAGTACACCGAGTACCGAGGCACCTACGGCTCTCCCGAGTACCTGGATTTCCTGCGGGACCCAGTAGCGATGGCCGAGTTCGACATCATCTTCATGAACTGCGGCATCTCCGGGGACTGGTACTACACCGCACGGGACGAGGTCCGAAACAACATTCGAAGCTTTGTAGAGAATGGTGGCTCCGTCTACACCTCGGATTGGGCGTACTACTTTGTAGAATTGCCTTTCCCTGCCAAGCTTACGTTCTATGGCAACGACAATGTGATGGGTGAAGCGAAGGTCGGGGCATCCGGGACGGTGCTCGCGAATGTCGTAGACCCGACCATGCAGGCCATTATGGGCGCGAGCGTGGCCGAGATTAACTTTGACCTGGACTTGTGGGTGGTCCTAGAGTCGGTGGGCCCAGATGTAGAGGTCATGCTGGAAGGTCGTGTGTCCGTGACAGACGGCTGGGGGTCGACCACGAGCATCCCCAATGCTCCCATCGCTGCCCGCTTTGCCTTTGGCGAGGGGCGGGTCATCTACACTGCATTCCACAATGAACATGCAGCGACGACCATTGATATGACCGATATCCTCGAAGAGATCATCCTCAGTCTGTGATGTTCAAGGCGAACAATCTCTGGGTGATAATTCCAGCGTTGGTCGGATGTGTGGGTGTTGGACTGGAGGACCCCGTCATCGACACAGGCCCTGAGGATTGGCAGGGAAATGGTGACTGGCGGGATGATGCCGTCTTTGATGACGCGGAATCCGATGTGGACGCGGACTCCGACTCCGATGCGGACTCCGATGCGGACTCCGATACCGACTCCGACGCGGACTCCGATACGGATGCCGACGCAGACTCCGGTGGGGATGGTGGTGCTGCCCCAGAAGGTGCCATCGGTGCCTTGATCGACGTGCTGTACAATGTCAATGCATGCCCAGAGTGCACCGACCCCCCCGTTTCTCAGGTGGAACTGAGCGCCAATGCACGCTTTCATGCTCCGGCCTCGGGGAGCTGGCTGGACTGGATGCCACCGATGGGCACCTGCGGCCGGGACCCTGTTCGAACTCCTCTGGCGAGTGCTGGCATTAATCTGGGTAGCTGGGCCTACCTGAATCAAGGCTCAACCACCTCCATTGGCATGGGCCTCGATACCGCCACCAACACCTACAAGGCCTCAGGCCTCGACATGTCCCAGTGGGTCAGCAGCGCGTCCTATTCGCTGTCCATACCTGAATCCGGACACGAGCTTGCCGGGGCATTGATGACGCCTGGCGGATTCGATGATCTCCAGCCCATCGCAATCCTGAACCCGATGGCCACCGCTTTCAGGGCTCCGATTTCTGCGGAAGCGGCCACCTTTACCTGGGGCCCGTCCGGGGTCGGCGACGGCATCTCCATCTCTCTACTGGTCTTTGACGGCACGTCCTATGCTTCACTTGGAGAGGTCCACTGTTGGGCAGCTGACACCGGGTCGTTTACCATTCCCGCCAGCCTGTTTTACAGTCCCACCCCATTCACTGCCGATGACCTACTGTTCATCCTCATTCATCGGTACAAGGTCA
>CAWVVG010000014.1:0-20978 GCA_963932775.1 uncultured bacterium | reverse complement strand
GCCCGCTCTAGGCCAGCGACGTGCAACCACCCCAGGATTCGGGCCCGTTGACCAAGCTCCCGAGCCTCCTCGCCAAACTCGTCGGCATAGAGCATTTGGTACAGCGCCTCACCCTCAGGAATGGGTGGTGCGGGCGGTGTAGCAGCCACCACAGACCGCGAACGAGCCTCTTTTGGACGAGTAAAGTCATCCGGGTGATACGCGCAACCGCTCAAACCTGCCAAGATAAGGAGGACTCGACCGCTCATGTTGCTCCCAATGAATCACCCAATGCAAGGCCAATGCTACCACGCCGAACCCAAAGCTCCGTAGCCCACCTGCTGATACTCAGCAGCTTCGTACTGATCGCACTGTGGTTTATGGGGCCCGTGTTGTCTCACCCCACAACCCATGCGATCGGCCACCCCAATAACGACGTCTGGAATCATGTCTGGGGCTATGGCTTTGTCGCCCAAAAGCTGACCCAGGGCGAACTTCCACTTCACACAGACCTGCTCAACTGGCCCCATGGCGGCACGCTGTGGTTCATCGATATGTTTGGTGCCATCATCACCTTGCCGGTCAACATATTGTCGGGGCCCGTGGCGGCCTACAATACTGGAATGCTGATTCAGTGGACGCTCTGTGGGGTCGGGATGTACGCCCTGGCTTGGCGCATCACAGGCAGTCAGGCCGGAGCATGGGCCGCAGGAGTCGCCTACGAGACCATGCCGCACCTGCTCGCACAGGCCTACAACGGCATCTCTGAGACCCTGACTGCAGGCTTTCTACCGTTGTCCATCTTGGCCTCTCGCGAATTCTTTCTTCGGCCAAGCCCGAAGCGGGCGGTGATCGCTGGGTTCACGCTGGGTCTGACCGCGCTAGCAAACTGGTACTATGGAATGTTCGCAGGGCTCGCTCTGCTGTGTTTAGGGGCCCGTGCACTCTGGCAGAGCCGCGGCCGGATCAACACCTTCTACATGGGTCAAGGGCTGCTTTTTATATTCAGTACCGTCGTCACCGTAGCGCCCGCCTTTGCCGTCTTCGCAGCCTCGATGTCCGCCGATGATGCCGTCGTTACCCGAGACCCAAGCTTCGTATGGGCCACCCTGGTCCTCCACAATATGACGGACGTGGTTTCATTCTTTCGACCCGGAAAACATTACTCGCCGGATCTCAAGGCTTCATTTGGTGAGGACCTGATCGTGGTGGTCTACTTGGGCCACGCCCTGATCTGGCCGGCCCTGATCGGCTTGTTCTCCGACTTCCGAAAACGCATGACAAGCTGGGTCCTGTTCGGGCTGGGTACATTCACCCTGACCCTTGGGCCGTTCTTGTTCATCGCTGGAGACTATGTACAGGCCTTCGGAGGGTGGATTCCATTGCCCTTCTTGGCGCTGTTCAAGTGGACTCCTATGTTTTCACGCATCAGCCACGCATACCGCTTTTCTGTGGCGGTCACCCTGGCCCTGTGCATTCTCCTCGCTTGGTCCATTCGCTCTATGCAGCGAACCCGGGTTCCGGTCTTTTTAATAGCCCTGCTCATATCTGTTGCCCGAATCGGCGAGAGCGTACTGGCATCGCCCGCACCCTTTCCTCTGCCGGTCTCCGAGGCTTCTGTACCCGACGTCATTGCCTCGCTCGACGGGGGTGCGGTCCTCGACCTTCCGGTAGGGCGGCCCGTCCTTGCGCGAAGCGAATACTCTTTAGGGCAGCTCGCCCACGGCCAGCCAAGCCCCTATGGCCTCAATGATCCACTACCCATGAGCCTACGAACCAATCGCTTTCTTCGATTCCTGGTTGAGATGGAGTACTCCACCACAGCCACCCTTCCCGCACAGCTGCCCTGGTTTGACCTGACCATCGCACGCAAGGCCGTCATCGCCGATGGGCTCCTATGGATCGTGCTGCACAAGGACCAATACCCCGAGAGCCAGTTCGCTCGTACCGCACGCTTCTTGGATATCACCGCAACCCCGGTCTACGACGAAGATGAACTCCGCATCTACCGACTGGACCCATAGACCCAATCGGCGACTCCCAGGGCCAAGAAGTCACCCAGCGCAGTGTTTCCGGCCCGAGACAGATGGTTTCGGTCCACCAAGACATCGGCCGGCGCCATGGCCCCAAATGCCTCGCCTGCATCAAGCCACCGCACGTCGGTTGCCTCAAAAGAGCGCTGCATATTTTGGTATAAGGACATTCGACCCGCCATTCCTGACTGCACATGTTCGGTCATCAACACCACACGCGTGCCTTTCGCTCGGGCAGCCTGGATAATCGCCTCGTGATTTTGCTTGGCGTCCGGTAAGGGCACATCCGCCACGTGCTCCGACATCGGGTCACCCACCCCCCGAAACCACACAGAGGCCGCCACCATCAGCCGGGACTCTGAGGTAAAGGCGGACAAACGGTTGGCCACCGCTCCCTGTTGGGCGGCGGCAACTTCCCGTTGTTTTCGGGTCTGTGTGTTCTGGGTGGTAAGCAGGTCGTTTACTCCCACATACAGGATCAGAATATCTGCATCCTCGAGGTGGTCCTCAATGGTGCGAGAGATGGTGAAGGTGTTGAGATCTCCATCTCCAAAATTGTGGGTAGTGAGGCTGCGAGATGATGGAAGCGAGGCACACAAAGCTCGGTGAGCTGCTGCCGTAAAGAAGGCCTCGGGGTCATCACCAAACTGGTACGCACCCCCCACAGACGAGCCCCCAGCGACCACCATGGTCACGCCTTCAGCAGCCGAATCGCCGCACTCGCCGGTCCACCCAGCCGATGGGTTTTCCCAGCCCCGTTCATTGGGCCGCTCCCCGGACAAGCGCGACATCACCCAAGCTGAGCCCCAGTCAGTGCGGCGCACCGCAGCCTCGAGCGCCAACGGAAAACACAGGCAGGCCACCAACAGCACATCGACAGCCCGTCGAGCGACACCCCGCTTCAACCACGAGCCCGCGGTCGCCACCACCGTCGCTATGCGCCATGCAACGACAAATGGTGCCGCTAAATCAGGCCCGCCGATGGCCACAAAGATCCATCCACAGAGATCCATCCACCACCAAGCATCAGGGGCCAGCCTGCCCGCCCGCCAAGCTCCAAACCCCATGGCCACACACACGACGGAAATGGCCAAAATAGACCCGCCAGAGTGAAGCACGCCGGCCACCAGGGATGCTGAACCGACGACCATCCAAGCACGCCACCCCTGGGTTCGGCCTTCCAACACAGGACTCACGCAACGAAGAGCAGATACAAGTGCGACCCAACACAAGGGAAGCACAGACAAAATCAAGACCCATGAAGCAAAGGACGAGGGAGGCACATCACTGAGGTAGAGCCGCTCCACTGCATCCAGCCATGTACCCATCGGCCGCCCAAGCACCACGGCAATGGGCACAAGCCCCGCCAATGCAGCCACCATCCCACCCAGAGAGAACGGGAAGCAGAGCCCGGCCAAAGCAAGCCCGACCACCGCCCCCAGAACGGTTCCTGCCTCCAGGGTCGCTTCACTGGCTCCAGCCTCATCAAAGTCGGCCATAAACAGAGTATTTCCACCGGTATCTTCAATCTTAAGGTGGGTGATTCGTGGCCAACCCTCTGCTGAGGAGAGCTCAAGGCGCCCCGCCCCCACTGGGCCCGCGTTGACCTCTTGTTCTCCTGCTTTCACCATCAATGAAGGGCCATTTACCTCGAGAGTAAAGTCCCGAACACCTGGCGCCGCACTCCAGGATGCCCCCGCCATTCCAGCGGCAAATGCACCGGGGCGTAGCCTTACAAATTGGCCCGGAGGTTCGCCCATCTGTATCCACAGGTCGCCGCTGTCTTCAGCAAGCCCCACCTCAACCCGGTGGGCGTCGCCCTCGAACAATGGCACCACCATATCTGGCCGGAAAAAGACATGGGTAGCAATGCTCAGTGCACCATCGCGCACATGAGTGACCCGGCCCGCACCCGCTCGCCCAATGCCTTCCTGAAGGCCCGGAGAGATGACCCGCCACACATTTGGATTCAGCCGGTGGGCCAGAGTGAAGGCGCCCCCGTACTGATGGGCCATCAACCGACCACCGAAGGCACCGGCAAACACCCATAGAAGGACCACAAACCAGCGCACACGGGTATTCAAGGCGCTCCCGTAGAGAAGTCATAGCCAGAGCGCTGCAGTTCCTCGATGAACGCATCCGACAACTCACGGCGCTCTCCGAGTCTTCCGTGGGCCTTCCTGAATCCATTCCAGCGCTCAAGCAAGTCCTGAACCTCCTGAGGGTGTGAACCAGAAACACTGTTGTTCAAGCCCGGGTCTTTTTCCAAGTTGAACAAACAAACAGGCATCCCCTGATCGGAGACTCCCCGGCTCATTGGAGCCGACCCGCCACACCCTCGGCGCTGCTTGATCAACATCCATGGCGGTGCAATGACCGCACCTGGCAGGGCGTCGCCTTCTTGCTTGGCCACGCCACCCTCGGACAAGACCAAGCCATGAACCTCTTCATCCGAACCTTTAAGAAGCTCCACCAAGCTGGTGCCATCGACACCCGCTGGAGCCACCGCCCCGACCAAGTCGAGAATGGTGGGGAGCACATCCGTCTGGCTCACCAAGGCGTTTCGTTCACCCAAGGCGCCCTTGAGACCCGGCACCGAGATGATGAGAGGAACATTGATCACGCCATGGAAAAAGGCGTCCCCATGCAACAACTCTCCGTGGTCGTTTAGCGACTCACCGTGGTCCGCCACCAGCACAACGACCGTTGGACGGCCGCGCTTGTGCACGGCCTTGAGCAGGGTCTCTACGTCCGCATCCATGCGGGTGACCCCCTCTGCATAGGTCTCACGCCATACATCCATCGCCGACTTGCCAAGAGCATTTACCTGAGTCTGGAGCGGATCCTGGCGAACGATCTCTACGATGCCTTCTTGTGCCGTTCCTCCGGCCATTCCCGGCATTGCTTGCCCCGCTCGGCCCTTCGACTCGGCCTGACCAGCATCAAACAACAGCTGGCGCATACCGGTGGGATCCTCGCCCTCGGTGGGCGGATCGACGACAAACGGAAAGTGTGCCGTACGGGTGTGCATCATCAAGAACATGGGATGGTCTTCAGGCTGCTTCTCCAGCCAGCTCACAGCAGGCAGCGCTACCGCACCCAGCTCTCCCTTGGTTCCACCACGAAAACGCCCATCCGGGGTGTTGCGGGGCGGGGGAGTAATCTCCATGTGCTGGAATCCACGGTCCAGGCCATAGTCCGGACGAAATCCCGACGGTGCATCCGTAGTGAAAGCCCCCGTCCGATACCCATACACGGAAAGAACCGTAGCGAGGGTGGGCACATCAACGGTCAAGCCCTTGTCCCATCCGGTGACACCCGTTGCGCTGCCGTAGCGCCCCGTCAGAAGGCTCGTCAGCGATGCAAGTGTGAAGTTCGAGGCCGCATACGCCCGGTTAAATCGTACGGCGGTGTCCGCCAGCGCATCAATTGATGGGGAAATATCCTTTGAAAAGCCGTAGGTGCCGAGATGATCTTTGCGCAGAGAACAAACGGTAATCAGCACCACGTCGCAGCCTTCGCATGCCGCACCCTTGGCGGTGGCCTCTGCGACCTGTGGCCCATCGCTGGTGAACACTCCGGCTCCCGGCCGAACGATGCCAAGCGGCTGGTTTGCGGTGGGCCCTGCGACGGCGGGCCGGGTCGACGCCTCCGGCACAGCGGGAGAAGCAAACCACCCCAGGCCCATGCCGAGCAAACTCAAGCCACTCAGACCCAGAGTGGCCACAATGACCATGCCGAAGCGCTTTCGAGATTGTATAGAGTCCACCAAACCCAACCTACTCGATTTCATGATGATAATCTGGAGCCATGTCCAAAGAACCACAAGGCACGATTGCTGAACTCATCGCCCTACTAAACCGAGGCGGGCGGTGGTGGATGGCCCCTCTCATCGCCAGCATTGTCGTCCTGGGTATAGGCATGCTCTTTGTGCATGCTGTTGAATACGTCGCACCCTTTGTCTACGTATCGCCTCAGTAGACCGATCGGTCGTCCGTCATGGCCATGACCTCATCAAAACTCGTCTCACCAAATGCGATTTTTTTGATGCCATATTCGCGCAAAGTAAGCATCCCGTCGTTGAGCGCTTCTCTTTTAATTTCTTGGCTGGAGGCTTGCTCGTGGACCAGTGTGCCGATGCGTGTGGTCACCGGCATGACCTCGTACAGCCCCGTCCGGCCCCGATAGCCGGTGTATCTACACTTCACGCAGCCTACACCCCGCCGTACCCGCAAGCGCTTGCCGCGTGCCCCCTGAATCCGAAGTGCGAGGACCTCATCGTCTTGGAGCACATCATCTACCGCACAATGGGTGCAGATCTTGCGGACGAGCCGTTGGGCCACCACTCCGACCAGTACTGAACTGAGCAAGAAAGGAAGCACACCCAGGTCGAGCATTCGGCCCACGGCTGAAGCCACATCAATGGTGTGAATCGTAGAGATGACCAAGTGACCCGTAAGCGCAGCTTGTACGGCATTCTGCGCCGTCTCCTCGTCTCGAATCTCTCCCACCATCACCACGTCTGGGTCTTGTCGAAGCACATTGCGGAGGGCCGATCCAAACGTCAGTCCAATCTTTGGCTGGATCGTGATCTGATTCAATTCCTCATGAACCATCTCAATGGGGTCCTCAATGGTCACAATGTTGACCCGAGGCGAATGAATGTGATGCAGGGATGTATACAGGGTGGTGGTCTTTCCACTTCCCGTGGGCCCCACAACCAAGATCAGCCCTGAATTCTGTGCCAACATTCCCTTGAAGGTGGCCAGCTCTCGGGGGAAAAAACCCAACTGCTCGAGCTCTCCTAGCTCAGCCCCAGGGTCAAACACACGCGCGACGACCTTCTCGCCAAATACGGTCGGAATTGTCGATACCCGCAGCTCGATCTCCTCATCTTGGAATCTCATTTTAAAGCGCCCATCTTGGGGCCGGCGGCGCTCCGCGATGTCCATCCGAGCCAACATCTTAAAGCGGGAAACCATCGCGGGAAAGACCACCTTTGGCAGGCGGTGAATCTGATGGAGTACACCATCGATTCGAATCCGAACCCAGCCCTCATTGCGCTTTGGCTCCAAGTGAATGTCGCTGGCCCGCTGCTCAAATGCGTAGTTGAGGAGGTACCCCACCGCTCGAACAATCGGCTTGTCGTTGGCGTCGAGATCGCTACCGCCATCGTCGAGTTCATACAGCTGCTCGAGATTCCCCAGATCAGGAAAGTCTGAAGCGAAGTCCTTCTCCGCGGCCCGCATGGATCTTCGAAACCCATGAAACTCTACAATCACACCGAGGATCTCGCTCTTGGCGGCGACCACGACAATGATTCGCTTGTTCTTTACCCGGGCTATGCTCTCCACCAGCTCCTTGTCCCAGGGGTCTGCCATGGCGATGGTCAGTGCGGCATCGGTGTCGTCAATCGCCACGATCAGGTGCCGCTCAGCGAACGGCCCGCCAAAAGCATTGGTGACCAAGCGGTAGTCCAGCTTCAGCGGGTCAATCTGAACAAAAGGCAAGTCGAGCGCTGCCGCCACCATTTCCGTGATGAAGCCCTCGTCCACTCTCTCGAGTGGTTCGTCTTGTCGATGGAAACGAAAAGACGCGATGAGTTCAATTGAGGTCACCCGATAGGCGACCCGATGGCGCCCAAGCATCCGGCGCATCTGAGCGCGCTTATCCAACAGAATGTGTCGGGCTTGATCCCGCCCACGATTCAATACATCTTGTTTTTGTCCGGAGTGAATGGCTCCCTTCTCAACGAGAAGGTCCAAGATCCAGATCAGTCGCTCGTGGTCCACCATGGAGCAAGGATACCCAAAGCGAGTGCCGATCGCCCCTTGAACGACTGCAGTGGTTGCCGGAGGCGACCGACTATACGGGCCTGGGTAGAGGTGGTGCGTCCATGGTTTGGAGCGGGCCGTGTGGAGTCCTATGGTGCGAATAAGTGGGGCAAGGGCTCCTGATCGATATCAGCCAAGGGAACACTATGAGCGTCCTCTTCTACCCATATTTCTTCATTTTCATGATGAAGTTTTGGCCCAAACCAGCGGAGTGATTGGAGCATTCTACAAAGCCGTCAAGGTCATCGAATATCAAGGACGGCTTCGGGGCGTCTTCCGAATCAAAGAGGAGAGCCCTGGAGGTTCATTTGTCGGTTCTGGGCACAAGCGCCACTCGAAGAACTATGCCTGACAACCCGTCCTCTCCGGTTGACAGTGCAGCCACTTCGCCGGAGCCACTGAATGCTCGGGGCTCCAATTCCTCGTTGACGATGCCGTCTAAGTCGGTATCTACAAAGGCGTACAGATACACAACAGTGTTCGCTGGTACCGTGAGATCCCACTCCACACTCTCCGCGCTACCCAATGCACTCGACTCCCAAACCTTGACTGCGTAGCCATCCTCTTCGAAGGATTCTACGTCCATGTCAAAGCTCAATGGGTATTGCAGGGCCACGACATACAGATCAACGCCCGCTCCCTCCACGGTCTCGAAAGAACTGAAGTGTGGCTGGCTCTCAGGGAAGGCGATGCCGCTTAGATGCACAAAAGGCACGACGGACACCGCGGGGCCTCCGCCACCAATCGGAATGTCCACATTAATCTCGTCCAGACGAACATCCTCGATCATCAATGGGTTTCCGTTCTCACCGGGAGAGGTCACATAGGCCCCCCAGAGATCGGCCGGATCCACCAAGCCATTTCCGTTGGAATCATAGGCGCCGATAATCTGCATCGGTCCGGCATTGGCACACACACCCATATTGTATTCAGCGGTCGCGCCAGAGCCTGTTGGGATTGGAGTGAACTCATCTTGCTGGTAGGGGCCCCCTCCTGCATTGTCCAGCAGCATGACCATGCCATTTCCACCCGAGTACGCCCCATTCAGGGTCACATTCCCAGCGATCGCAATCAACTGGCACTCGGGAGTGTCATCGATGATGCCATCGCCATCGCTATCCACCGGCGGAACATAGCCACCCACATCCTGCCAGCCCCAACCACCCGGACCCCAGCGATCCCAGTCCACCAGAATGACAAGATCGGCATCGGTCATCTCACCGTAAGCTTCCACCTCTATCGGGTCTGGATGGATACCCAGTGGCTCCGCTGAGCCCACGATGCCATCACTTCGGACGTCCAGTGTGGCATAAATATTAATGACTCCTGTGGCCTCTGGGTCCACCTGAAGTCGGTAGGTATCTCCAGTGACCCGAGGGCGGGTCACTGTATGTTCATCAAAGTAATGCTGTCGCCCTTCGTCCTCTGGCTTGTAGGCCGCAACAAAGATGGACCCAAAGGGGAACTCTCCCACGGGTCCTACCGCTTCATCCCAGCTCAGGAACTCGCGCTGGCCATCATCATTGGTGGTGTAAAGCTCCACCATGACTTTGCTGCGGATTTCCATGTAGTGGTCGGTATTGACGACTTCACCCTCGTCGGCAGAGCCCTCGTCGGCGGTGCCGTCGGTCGGGTCTTCAGTCGTTTCGTCTTCGCCGTTCACGGCCTCTTTCAAGGCGGAGCACGAAGTCATTCCAATCAACAAACCGAGCCAAATAAAACGATGCACTCTATACGCTCCAATCACAAAATCAGCCCTACGGTCGGGTCACAGCCTCCCCCAAATAAGGAACCTGTGACACCCGTGACTTCATTCTACCCCAAGCAACGGGCCTCATGAAACCTTGGAGCTCAGAGCAATACTTCCGTCGATCTATTCTTGGTCGACGATGATGAACTCTACCCTTCGGTTTGCCGCACGACCGTCATCGGTTTCATTGGCATCAATGGGTCGCATTTCGCCGAACCCAACAGCATCCAATCGATTGGAATTTACTCCTCGATCTGAAATCGCACGAACAACAGAGTCCGCTCGCGCCTGACTCAACCTGAGGTTCGCTACATCTGAACCCACATCATCCGTGTGACCTTCAATGCGAATCTTTTTGAGCTGCGGGTTCTCCAGTACGATCTCGGCAATCTCATCAACCAAGCTGAAGGATCGCTCCTGAATGTCCGCCTTTCCAAACTCAAAGTAGATCTTCTCGGTGATCTTGATGAAGTTCTTCTCGATCACAACTCGCTTCTCGATCACAACATCCTTGTCTGGGCAGCCATCCTCGTCTTCCACACCATCGAAATCCTCGGCATCATATGGGCAACGGTCCACATCGTCGTTGTACCCATCGCCATCGGTATCGAGAACCGGCACTGTGTCTGGACAGCCATCTTCATCTTGGTAGCCGTTGTTGCTTTCAGGCTCGTTCGGGCAGCGGTCGGATACATCCAAGATGCCATCCTTGTCATTGTCCGGGTCTGCACAGCCATCGCCATCCTGGAAACCATCTTCATCTTCGGGCTGAAGCGGACAACGGTCAACCGTGTCCAAGAGTCCATCGGCATCATTGTCTTTGTCGGGACAGCCATCCTCGTCTTGGAAGTTGTCCAGGTCTTCGGCTTCTCGAATGCAACGATCCATCGCGTCCATGATTCCGTCTTTGTCGGTGTCGCGCATGTTCGGATCAAAGCTTGGTGCGACGCTGACGCCACCAAAAATTCGCCAGTCGGGTGAACCAAGGCCAGGCAATACGCCCATGCCACCACCGAAGTTGAGACTCACATACTCGCCGGCGAGCACCTTTACGCCGCCCAGCACTTCGGCTGGCTGCTGTGCCGCACGATCGCCCCAGATGGACCCGTGAAACTCGCCGATGATCTCCATGATTGAAGAGTGCAAGCCCATGGCCACGCCGTACACCACTGCGCTATTTACGGGCACATCTCGAATTTGTGCACCCGGTCTCACGTGGTATCCAGCCATCACCGCACTTCGGAAGGAGTACTTCCGCGATCGAATGGGACCATCCGAGAACTCAAAAATGGTGGTAGGGGTCAGCGATACGCCTTCCTCACCCAGGAAAGAACCTCCGTTTCCAGTGGGCAGACCCACCGGCATGGCCACAGACATCCCGATCGGAAGACGATCGCGATCCAAGGCCACCACCTTTGGGGTGACCCGAACATCGCCAATGCCCGATACAATCAATCGGTCCGGAACGTTATCGACGCGAACAATATTCTTGTTGGGCAGGTATCCGTCTTGCCAGAGCACCAAGGGGGCGTCCACAGACAACGAAAAGTAACGGGACAACCCAAAGCCAATCTGTACATTTCCCGTCATTCGGTCATCAACGATGCCTTCACCGTTGTCGCCTACGACTTCTGCATTCTTGGGAGCGATGCGAACATCTTCACTGACCAAAATGATGGGATCATTCTGATAGTTGACCCAAAACCCACCACCGACCTGAAGGTGACCCAAGGTCGCAGCGGATGGAACTGCGAAATACCCGTAGTGGTCCGCAGAAGGCCGAAACAACTCAAAATCAAAGGTTTCATTCGTAGACTGGGCCTGGGCGACCCCCAGAATGCTGGTCAACAATGCGATTAAAGCGGTTTTCATCTTCATCCTCCATGCCGATTCTATGCCCAATGGCTAACGTCGGGTTCTTCACAAGTTCGAGTATCTATACGACCGTACTAACCAATGCCAAGACAGGGCTACAATCCATCCATATCAGTAGTCGCTTCATCGCCGCCTGACCCGATCCGAGCAAACTCTTCTTCAAGATCGGTCCCACCTCCTTTAGGGGGTGCACTGGGTGCTTCTTCGGTCAGCGCCTCTAAGACCAGCTGTACACCCGAGACCGCACCTTCCGTCAGGTCTATGCCTGAAACCTGGCCACGGGGGTCGTCTGCACTGGGACCATCTCCCGTTTTATCCGCGAAAGCATCCAATTCGAGCGCTCCCAGCGACAGGGGCACCTGCAAAGTAAACGGGCCCGAAGAAATCTTCAGCTTACCGAGCAGGGTTCGCCCGCCGGGCGCGGATGCCTCTGGTTGAAATAGGTCGAGATCGACTACTGCGTCGCCATCAAACACCACGATCCCCTGAACTGGGACACGCTCTCCCTCCATCCCAGCGAAAGGGTCTTTTGCGCTTTCCTTTCCATCCGGTGGTGGGCCATCGTCCGAACCAAAGCCTGGGGGAGCCTCGGTATGCACCGGCCCGCCTCCAGCTTGGCTTCGAGCCTCTGTAGATAGCGTGAAGATCAGGCCCGTCACCGGCTCATCCGCCACATCTACGATCATCTCCGCATAGGGGTCCGATTCGCCAGGACCATCCTCGCCTGGGTCCTGAAAAGCCACCAAGCTCAAGGAGCCAATGCCCTTCGGAACCTGAAGCTCGAAGTCACTCGCCTCATCAAACAGCAGCTTGCCTACGCTCTCCCGGCCACCGGGGAAGTCCGCATCAACCCGGGAAACATCGAGTTCGACTGCACCGGAGAGCTCCGCCACCACGGTTCCGCTCACCAAGACCTTCTCGCCCTCCACATCTTCGAACGGCTGCGGTGGGCCCACTTCTATATGAGCAGGGCCCCCTCCCGCGTTGGAGCGCGTCTCCTGAGACAAACTGAGCACCAGATCCATCACTGGCTCATCGGCCACATCTACGACCATCTCTGCGTAGAAATCTCCTTCGCCAGGGCCATCCAGGTCTGGATCCTGAAAAGCCACCAAGTACAAGGAGCCAATGCCCTTTGGAGCCTGAAGCTCGAAGTCGCCGGCCTCTTCAAACAACAGCTTGCCTACACTCTCCCGGCCTCCTGGGAAGTCCGCATCAACCCGGGAAACATCGAGCTCTACCGGTCCCGACAACAAAGCGACAATCGTTCCGGTCACCAGCACCTTTTCGCCCTCCACATCTTCGAACGGCTGCGGTGGAGTCACCTCCACATGCTCAATGTCTTCGTGACTGGGTCCACCGGTGTCATCCGATTGGTGCGCCATCTCCACGTGTTCAACGGAGGCATGACCCGGACCACCGGTGTCGTCGGCCGTGGCGACAGCGACGAAGCGAGGGTCCAAAGCCGTGGGCTCGCCCGTGACTTGTTCCAAGCAACCCACCGCGCCCAGAGCGCACCACAGCCACAACCTCAACACGACAAGGCCTCTCGATACCAGGCCACGGTCCGTGCCAGTCCATCCTCGAGAGAAACTTGGCTCGACCACCCCAGGGTGCGCTTGGCCTTGGCACAATCCATGACCTTTCGCGGCTGCCCATCGGGCTTGGTTTCATCGAAGCTAATTTTCCCGCCATAGCCTGTGGCTTTCGCCACCGCGCGAGCGAGATCCGAGACACTGACCTCATCGCCCGTTCCGATATTAATGGGATCGGGCCGGCCCCACCGAGCCAAAGCAAGCAGCCCTTCTGCAGCATCTTCTACATACAAGTGCTCTCGAGTGGCACGACCCGTGCCCCATACCACAAGCTCCGAAGGCTGAGACAAGCAGCGAAGCGTCAAGGCGGCGACCACATGGGCTCGCTCTTGATCCAATTCATCTCCCGGACCGTACAGATTTCCCAACACACCAAATGCCGACGCAAACCCATATTGCTGAGCATAGGCCGCACCCATGTCCATCATCAGCCTCTTGGACTGGGCATAGGGGCCGTTGGTGGGCTCGGGGTAGCCATTCCACAGATCTTCTTCTTTAAAGGGAACCGGCGGAGTGCGGGGGTAACAGCACGTCGATGAAGCACCGACGAAGAGCTCGGCTCCACTGCGATGGGCCGCATCCAATGCATGGAGGTTGATTAGGGCATTGTCGCGGCCTGACTCCACGGGATGCTCTGCCATCCAACCAATGCCTCCACCCTGTACAGCACAATGAAACACCACGGTGGGCTGGACATCCTCAAACATCCGTCTCGTCTGCTCCCGATCCGTGAGATCCGCTTCCGCACGGCCCACAACAACCGAGTCGGCACCCCGCTTGGTCAGCTTGGACGCTACATGGCGCCCGAGAAATCCTCGGCCGCCTGTGATCAGCACTCGGGTGCCTTTCCACATTGGCTCAAACGTTTCCGTATGGGTTTCGTATCTCCAAGAGCTTCAAGCCCTCAGTCAGCTCCGATAAGCCCATCTCAATGTTCACGCTGACCTCATAGCCAGTGGCGCGAACACGGCTGTAATCAACCTCGTAGTCTCGCTTATCTTCGTCTTTTTCGAACTCCGCGTAGTAGACCAGAAAGTCGACTTTCTTCTTGATGAGGTTGACGATGTCTTCTTTGGTGAAGTTTAGAGACTCGTGTCCCACATTGAAGGTCGAGTACTGCAGGGACTCAAAATTCTCCAGCATATGGACAATCGCTCGAGCGATATCGACCACGTGAATGAATGTCCTTCGGAAATGCTTCTCGTAGACCACCAAGTAGCGCTGGTGAATCGCTTGCCAACAAAAGTCATTGATCATCAAATCCAGGCGTGGCCTGGGCGACAAGCCATAGGCTGTGGCAAATCGAAGCGCGATGGAGTTCGGCCGGGCCACACACAGCTCCTCCGCCTTGGTCTTGACCCTGCCATACAGACTCAGAGGATTGAGGGGCGTGTCCTCGGTGCAAACACCTGTGACCTCGCCGTAATTGCTGCCTGTGGAGGCATAGACCAGGTGGGCCGACTTGGGCATCGTCTCGATGACATTGATGGTACCGCCCACGTTGACTTCCGTGGCCCGTTGAGGGAGCTTCTTGCATAGAGGGTACCCAACCAACGCCGCAAGATGAACTACCGCTTCAACGCCTTCCATCTCTTTTGCGAGCAGTTCCCGGTCACAAATATCCACATTGGCAAAACTAAAATTGGGATGGATGAACAAGGGAATCAGTGTTTCCCCGCCGAACATCAAATTGTCCACCACATGTACCCGGTGTCCTCGTTCCAGTAATTGACGCACCAATACGCTTCCCACGTACCCCGCACCGCCTGTGACCAATACTTTCATAGGCCCGAATATAGCCGCGTTTTTAGTTCGCGGACAGGGCTATCGAAAGGCCCGTGTAAGGACATCCACCAAACGACCGAGATGTTCATCCGAAAAAGCATGGGACTGCCCAACGAAGAACCCCCGGTCATGGACTGCGTCCGCCACCGGGGTTGCCCCTTCCACTCGGACACCGGGCACTCGCTGAAATGCGGGTTGCCGGGCAAGATTTGAGCCTGAGATGGGGCGTGTCGAGACACCCGCCGCCTCCAATACTGCGCAAAGAGCGGCCCTGTCCATGGGTGCATCGGCATCCAAGAGCATGGGAAAGGCGAATGCAGCATGAGTCGTACCGGGCAGCTCCGGAAAAACACGGAGGGGCAGGTTCAGGTCTTGGATGGCTTGGCACCATCTGGCGTGATTCGTCCGGCGAACCTCTACATGCCCGGCCAAACGCGGCACCTGGCACACGCCGATTGCTCCCGTAATCTCGGTCGGTCGCAGGTTGTATCCGGCACTCACAAACAAAAAGCGAGGGTCGATGTCCGAGTGTCTCTGAATCAGGTCTTCCCGATCCGATCGCTCCCGCACCCACCCATGGGCCCGAACGCTTCGGGCCGCATTGGCAATGGCTTCGGAGTCCGTGTTCATCATCCCGCCCTCAATGGTGCTCAGATGGTGTGAGAAGAAGAAGCTAAACGCCCCCGCAACCCCAATGGAGCCCACCGTTTTACCGCCGATAGAGGCGCCGTGGGCACCACAAGCGTCTTCGATCACCACAGGCCCCGTGGCACGACTTGGACACCCCAACAAATGAACCGCCAAGACTGGACGGTCCCATTCACCCTCAAGGCAAAGGGAGTCTTCTCCCACATCGACAAGCACAGGTCGAAGTCCAGCCTGGGCCACGGTAAACAAAGAAGTGGACCAGCCCACTGCCGGCACAATCACCTCATCTCCCCGACTCAATGCACCGGTCTCGATAAGGGCGGTCAACATCACGAGCAGTGCGCTGGAGCCCGAATTGACGCACACAGCGTGCCGGGTACCCACCGACTCTGCCCAAGCGGCTTCAAATTCTTTCACCTTGTTGCCCATGGTGAGCCACCCACTGAGCAAGGTCTCTATTGCCGCTTCGATCTCCTCGGATTCAATTGAGCTAACCGCCAGCGGCAGTCCCTCTTTTGGCTGCTCAAGACGAAAGTGACGTCCCACCAGTGCAGCGATTTCATCGCGACGGCTCATTGAAACAGCCGGGATCCTGGAAGCTCGGTGAGCAACACTTTGAAGTGATCCTTACCAACAGGCCAGGATATTGCTTTGGACTCACCGCCCGCACGCTGCCCCTCAATGGTTGCGAGCTCGGCAATCTTCCACCGACGACGCATGGCTCGAATTGAGATCTGATACTCGATGGGGAATCGCTTTACTGAGGTGTCCATGTCCAAGAAAGCCCGACGATGCATGGCTCGAAAACCATTGATCGTATCGGTGACCATTGGCCCATGATTGAACAGCCTGTTCGCTACCCATGTGAGGGTCTGATTCACCCGTGCACGGGGGCGCATCCAGTCGGTTTCTTCGTTGATTGAGCCTTCTGCGAACCGGCTGGCGATCGCAAGATCGTTGCCAGCAAGCAACAGATCATCGAGGCGCTCGATGTCGAGCGGGTCCTCGTTCCCATCTGGACTGTAATAGACGATGCGTTCATCCCGGCTCGCCTCAGCTGCAACACGAAACGCCACTCCACGACCCGGAATGGACTGATCGAGTATCGGTACACCTCGCTCGGTCAAGAACTCTCGTGTTCCATCGGTCGAACCGCCATCAACGGCCAACACCGTCGCGAATTTATCCACCGGAATTTCATCCCAGAGCAGGCGCAGGCCGTCTACCTCATTGAGGGTCAACAGCACCAAAGTGCAATCGCGCTTCATCCTATTTCTCCTGCGAGCTCTTGCTCAACCAAAAAATCGTACACCCAGCCAGCGATTCTGTCATTTCCAGCAACGTTCGCATGACCCCGATCCTTGGCAAAATACAACAATGCATCGCGGCTCTCCTTCTCCATTCGCCTCTGTGGGTCGAAGTGAGGAATCTCGAGCTCAGCTGCTGCCGCCCTTAAAATCTTTCGATGATCATCCGTGTAGCCACCCCGCTCGAGGGGAAAACCAAAGAGCACAGGAACACCACCTTGCTCCTGAACCGAAGCCACCAAGCTCCGAATGTTGTCTACATAGTCTTCAGGCGGAACTCGGAAGATCCCGCCGACCCCGTTCTGGGGACGTTCTTTGGCGACCACTTGTATGCCACCGAGAATGGACCGAAGCGCAAGATAGGTCCGGCTCTTGTACAGAACATTGTCTTTTAGAAAACGATGGTCCTGCTGTAGAAAGGCCTGGCTCTTGTCTGTGTAGGCGGCCTTGCGTGCGTCTTGGACCACGAAGCCTATCAGCACCACGTCGGCATCATAGTACTGAAGGGATTCTCCCCACAGCCAGCGACCCTGAAAGCTGGTGTAGCCAGGTTGACCGCCGTTGATCACTTCCACATTGGAGCGCCCATTGGCCAAAAAACGAGCCTGAAGCTGTGCGGGGTAGGTCTCTGTGTCCTTGACCCCCCAACCAAAGGTGGTGGAACAGCCCATCGCCAAAATGCGGTGTACTCCTTCCTCTTTGGCGCGGCTCTGCCCGACAGCACGGAGCCCGTCACTGTTGCTGCTCACCCGGAAGAGGCGCTTGACCTCTTTGTGAGAGAACGCTCTGCCATCCAAATTGGGGTCCGTGACCCACAGCGGAGAGATGTGTTCGAACGCCTCGGTAATCTGAGGCCAACCGGTCGATTCCAGACCCAATTCCACGGCACCGCCGATGAGGCATACCGGCAACAACGAAAAGGCCAGCTTTCGGAAAATTCCGCTCATTTTGCTGGACTCACCTCAATCGAAGTGTGGTCGATGATCGAACCTGAAATGTGCCACTTGTTGTCGAAGAAGGTCGTGTCATTGATCCGGTACGAGATCACTCCATCTTCCGGGGCGGTAAAGGTCGCTCGGACACCAACCGGCACGATGCTCTCGATGCCCGAGTCCTTGGCGACAAAGCGCATCACAAGCATTCCCGCCAAGCAGCCTTCCAGGTTGCAGGGCCACTCGGAACCGCTGGTGAGCTGGTTGGGATCGCCAGCTATCGTGATCCATGGGGAATCATCCGCGAGCCGATACTGGTCTCCGGAAGATCCCGAGATCTTGATTCTATCGCCCTTGCAGATGTTCAACGGCCGCTGCCAGCCATTCCCAATGTCCAGATAATCGAACATGGTGTAGTCGAGGGGTTGGTTGCACTCTCCGGCCGTGAGCGATGCCTTCAAGCCCTTGGCCCAGCCCTTCCAAGCACCCATGTTTCCAGCGGTGCACTTCTCAGTGTTCTGTGCGACAAAGAGTTCGATCTTTTCGGGTCGGCCGAGGAGCGTGATTTCCACTTCTTCGATCAGGTCCTCACCAAAATCGAGGCCGTCACTGCGTTGACCTCGCCACTGATTCAAGATCTCATCGAGGGTCTCCGCACGCTTCATGCGGCGATCTATCGTATTGAGCGCGCCCCATACAGGAGCGTAATAGCAAGCAGGCTGTCCTTCATCGGACTCAACCCAGCCCGTTGGGACCTCGCCTTTCCGTCGTTTTTTCTTTCGCTTGGCATCGGCATCAGCCGACCAGCTCAGAGCCAATAAAGCAAACAAAAATAGGGGCAAGCGGGTGTTTCGAAGCATGACTTCCTCCGGGGCTCCAACCTACCCGTGTGGGCGGCCCTTCGCACACACAAACACCGGCCTCACTCCTGGGATTCCAGGAATGGGCCGGTATACGTTTTCTGCGCAGAGCGCAGTTGCTTAAATCGTTCCGATAATCAGGAAGGCGATTGCGAAGCAGAACAACACAAGGGACTCGGGGAACGCGAGTGCGATCATCATCGAGGTCCGAATGTCACCGGAAGCCTGTGGGTTCCGAGCCATGCCTTCAAGAGCAGAGCCGGCAAGGCGACCTTGAGCCATACCACAACCGTGGGCGGCGATGGCAACAGCAAGACCGGCACCGAGGGCACCAAGTCCGCCAGAGCCAATAGTGGCGGCATTAACGGCGTCACCAGCTGCAAAAGCTGCGCCAGAAAAAAGGAACATGGCCACTGTGGCTGCGAACAGAGAGCTGAGTTTCAACATGATGGTCTCCAATGGGTGGCTAGTGATCGTCGTGGTGTTCGACGGCTAGCGCGATGTAAATCGTGGACAGAAGGGTAAAAACAAAGGCTTGGATGACCGAAACGAACATACCAAGACCCAAGAAAATCACGGGATACACGACCGGAACCAGACCCGACATAATCGACAGGACCTGGTGGTCACCAAACATATTTCCCGTGAGGCGAAGGCTAAGGCCAAATGGCCGGACAACAACGAAGCTGAGCAACTCGATGAAGAAAATCAACACACCTAGCCACCAGACAGGACCCCACATATGCTTGAGGTAACCGCCGATGCCCTGGGCCTTGATTCCAGCACCATTGAACAGAATGAGCACCACGAACGCCATGGCAACATTGTGGTTCATCGAGCCTGTGGGCGGCAACATTCCAGGAACGACGCCGAGAAGGTTGGCCGAAAGTATGTAGATGAACAGCCCGGCACTCAACCAGAAGAACTTCTTGGCGTTGGCACGACCCAGCAAATCCTCACACAGGCCAAACAAGGCGCCGGTGAGCAGCTCAAATCCATTGCGGAGCGTCAACGTTCCATCGGGCACGAACTGAAGCGTTCCTCCAGCACCCTGGGCCCTGGTCAGTCCCATTCGGGCCACCATCGCTCCAATCAACAACATCCCGCACATAAACCAACTCAAGAGCCATGTCTGAGCATCGTCGGCATTATTGAAAAACTGGATGGAGCCCACGTTGTTCTGCATCAACTCTACGAGCGGCTCTCCGCCGATGGAAATTTTCTTCATCCACGTGAAGTGGGAATCACAATTCCCGGTCATCGGCACCATGTTGGGGACGAAGCTCTGCATGCAAGGAGTTCCTGATGACATTTACGCCTCCTTCTCAATCAATGGGCTTGGTTGCAAGAGTGAGATCAAAACAATGCTCACCACGACAACACTCCCGCCAGCGACCACTGCGAGTGGATCAAAGTGCTTGAACAACATCCACATGCTGAGACCAAGCACAGGGAGCTTCAGCATCGCAACCATGGCGGCTCCGGCCGATACGCCTGCACTCGCCATCTGTCCGATGCGAGCCGATGTCCAGCCACCGAAAATGAAACTGCCCATCATCACCAGGCCGGCACACAAAACTCCCACTGCGGCATCCTGACCGACAAAAACAAGCGCGGCGAGCGTACCCACAGCCAACAGGCCAACAGCCAGTTGAATGATGCTACGAATCATCGGTGTTTTGATCATGTTCGAGGGTCCGAAGAATGCGGAATATTCCGGCGACCAACATGGCCATGGAGAGACAAAGCAAAAATAGAGGCGAGGTTCCCAGGCGCCCATCCAGCCAATTGCCAGAAAAAGCGCCTACAACAACCAGAATTCCCATCTCGAGAACCATGGCCGAGGCCCGGGCCATCACCTTGAGTGCGTTTGGACTAAGCATCCATCACCCTCTCGACGTGCCCCGCAGGGCGGCCGCAGTATCACTCCGCAGCAGCAACGTCAAAGCCTGTGCCGCCCCGAATTCGCCCATCTTTAGGCCTCGCTCAAAGAAGCAGTGAGTCCAGCCACCAAATGATCGACCTCAGCGGGGGTCAGTCCAGCGGGTAAAAAGGCAACTTCATATTGACTAGGTGGCAGATAGACCCCGTGATTCAGGGCCGCTCTGTGGAAGCGACCAAAGGCCGCCATGTCACAATGCGACACCTGGGTGAAATTGGAGGGCGGGGTGTCACAGAAGAAAATGGTGAACATTGAGCCCACCCGAGTCATGGAACAACCGCGCTTGGCCACAGCGTCACTAAGCCGGGCCTCTATCTCGGCCCCTATGGCCTCGAGATCGTCGTACATGGTCTCGTTTAGCTGGGCCAAGGTGGCCCGACCTGCGGCAACGGCGACCGGATTTCCGGAGAGAGTTCCCGCCTGATACACGGGCCCCGC
>CAWVVG010000013.1:0-22370 GCA_963932775.1 uncultured bacterium | reverse complement strand
GGGGGAGGAACCACTTGGGGGCGACTCGTCTGTTGCCCATATTGCCTGGACGCCACGCCACAGTGGGCGATAGGCCGCTCCGCTTGGAGAGTCCACCACCGTCTCCGGCAGGAACATTGGCTCCCCTGGGATATCGAATGCGAGCGAGGTCCATGACCAACGCAGATCTCACGCCGCCCGGCGGTGGAAGTCGGGCAACCGCCGCAGTCACGGCTTCTCCCAGAGTCTTGCCGTCACCGCGCACGGCCTTTCCAGCTTTTCCATCCTCAAACGGAGTGAACAGCACGGTGGCTGGACCGACTCCGTCTGGTATCGGAGTATCTTGCCCGTTCCACAAAAAGAAAGCGGCCTGGGCAGCCGCTTCGTATTCCACTTGGGCGGGCCAATTCTGGATTGGACCGTCGATATTGGTCTGGAATAGCAGGGGCAATGCGATGGCGATCGCGGGAGCTATGAGGGCCTTCAAGCCACCATGGAGTGCTTGCCAAGTGGGAAAGAAAAAGCCCCAGGGAATGGCCAGCCACAGAGCCTGGATGCTCTTCTCACCGATGTTCCTGGCATCGTTTCCGTACGCTTCCGTGAGGTGGTCCGCTGCCGCGTAGAACTGCCCCAAGAGCAGGCCCATACCGACCAAACAGATCATGGAGCACCATCGGGCGATCCGTTCACGGCGAAGAAAGAGGGATCCTGCACCCACCATTTGCAGCACACAACAGCCCATGGCGATGTTCGCAGAGAGGCCCCAGCGCTCCTTTAGCCAATACCAGCCGGCGCCGTATATACCGGCTTGAACCAGGTTTCCGAGGCCTACAAGTGGTCCCATTTCGACCTTAGAAGGAGAGGACACTGCCGGCACTGATCTGAGCGGTGAAGCCCGTGTTCTGCAGTCCTTGGATCCGGTACCATTCGGTACCCGCCCAGAAGCCCGCAGATGCGGTGAAGTTGACGCCAAAATTGTCGGAGAGTTGTGTGTCCATGCCGCCGATTGCACGGGTACCAAAGGCCACTGTTTGAGCGTCCTTTACGTAGGCCGGAATCAACTGCATTCCGGCGCCGATGAAGGGCTTCAGGTCTCCCTCTCTCGGTCGGTACATAGCGTTGACGTGAATCGGGATGAGGGTGTTCCACTGGACTGGAGGAAGCCCATCAGTCAACAATTCAGGCGGTATGTTTCTGCGGGTGGAGTAGGCCTCGAGTCCACCGATGACAGCAAAGTTATCGGAGAGTTGGTACCCAGCCTCCACGCCATAGGTGAGGAAGTTCATGAACTGAAAGCGCGCGAATCCAATGCGGCCGGTCATATCGATGGCGCTGGAGTTCGATTTAGGGCCTCGCGCCCGTTCAGTATTCCGAGAGCGTGGCTCTCTTGGGCTTCGTTTTCGCGGGCTTCGGACCCGGGCAGGCTGGTCCAATTCATCTGAATAGCGAGGCTGCCGCTCGATGGGTTCGTCTTCTATTGGGTCGTCTTCCTCAATTTCGATGATCGAGGTCGCGGATCCGAAAGAAATGTCTTCAGCGGAGCCTCCAAAGGAGATGTCGTCCGCGGAAAAGTCGTCTCTATCAACCGGACTATCCGTCATGGCGTCAAAGCCACCGGCTGGAACGGGCACGATTCCGCCTCTGATTCCACCACGATCTTCTGGGTCTTCTTCGAACATGTCGGGGTCGTTGGCGCCCATGGGGTCGGCCGATACAGGGACGGGTGGTGCTGCCATGAGCAGATCATCGTCGTCCTCCTCGTCTTCCTCATCATCCATCATGGCGATGCCGCCGCCCTCGAAACCAGAGACGCGATCGGCTTGTGCTTTGGCCGCTGGGTCTACGCCGGTCACCGCGTGTCGGACCAAGACCGAGAGTTCATCGGCGACGATCGAGGGCTCCGTAGCCATCCTTCGTTTGACCATTCGGACGATTTTGCCATTGGCCAGATAGGTCAAGGCGACCTCATATTCCTTGCCGATTTTGGTCACCTTTCCGGCGATCAAAGACTTTCCTTTGGCGATGCCGGCCAAGCAGCCCGACGATCCCAAGCAGTTTGTGCCCAGCTGACTGGGGCGCTTGGTGAGTTGGTTGACGGCCTCAAACTCGCCGGTGAACTCTAGCTCTGATGCGATTAGCGTGGTCATATTGGCGGCTGTTTGGGATGGTGCCCCGCGTGCCAATAGTGGTGGGACCACTACATCACCTGCAATTGCATTGCCGATGCCAAGGGTGAACAGACCCAAACCAAAAAACAGAACTTTCATTGCTCGTTGCATGCCGCTCCCCTAGCTCTGAGGACGATTACTCATAGCGCAACGGGCGGCTAGGGTCATCCCTTACGCTCATTTCGGTCATTGGAAATACATAAGGGGTAGGATGCACAGCACCCATGTTCTTGGAGAGGCTCCATTGGTTCATCATCGGCGAATGCAGTGGAGGGAGGCTGGACGGGACGGCTTGATCGTGGCCCTGTGTATTGGCACGGTGGACTTCGTTGACGTCTTTGGGGGCGCTAAAATATTTTGGTCAGAGGGAGGTTGGATCGCGTTGTGGGCCAGCATCATTGGGTTGAATTTGATCGGGATCGGCATTGGGCTGGTTTTGCTGAGGCCTCTTATTTCCGCTTCGGCGGGCCTGTGGGCCGCTTGGTTCATGGTCATAGGCGCCTACGGTGCAGAGTGGGTTTTACGGGACGCCGCCCCATTTACCGACAATCCACTAGTGGAGCAGCAGCCCAATGTAGACCCGGTGGCAGCACCGATAGATCCCGAAATGCCCAATGTGTTGCTGATCTCTGTGGATACGTTGCGCTCAGACTATGTGGGGGCTTGGGGAAATCGGCAGGTGAAGACCCCTCAGATCGATGCGCTCGCCCAATCGGGTGTTCGATTTACCTCTGCATTTGCACCGATTGCGGTAACGGGTCCCAGTCATGCAGCGATGCTTACCGGCGCTGGGCCGTGGACGTCGGGCATGTTGTTGAACGGAGTGACGGTGCCGCCCACTCTGCGAAGCTTGGCGCCCTCGCTGCGGGCTGCAGGATATCGGACGGGCGCCTTTGTGAGCGCGGTGGTCCTCGATGGCTCTCTTGGCTTTGATCGTGGTTTCGAGGTCTACGATTATGCGACGGGGGAAATCCCGGGTCTCGAGCTGAGCCGACCGGGTCGTGTGTTGTCGATGATTCGCCGCTTCTTTCAGCCCCATGCAGTGCTGGAGCGGCGGGGTGATGCCACGACCAATCAGGCCCTTCGCTGGATATCCGGTGTCAAAAGTGAGCCCTTCTTTGCCTGGGTTCATCTGTTCGATCCCCACGGTCCGTACACCCCTCCGAGTCCTTGGAGTGAAGCGTATTATGAGGGAGACCCTCGAGACTTGGCACACACATCGATGGACGACGTTTCCGGGGTGGCCGACTACTTGAAAGAGAGCCTCGTCGGTATCCAAGATGTCGAATGGGTCATGGCCCAGTATGCGGGTGAGGTCTCATTCGTGGATGCTCAGATCGGGCGGTTGATGGCGGCATTGGAGGCGGGCGGTCTTGGGGACAACACCTTGGTTGTGATGGTGGGCGACCATGGCGAGAGCTTTGGTGAAGGCGGCGTTTGGTTCAATCACGGTGGTGACTTGGATGAATCAGCCATCCGAGTACCGATGATCATTCGATGGCCGAAACGGCTGGCTGGAGGAGTCGAGGTGACGGACCCGGTAGGGGTCGTGGATGTGGCCCCCACGATTTGGGGCTTGCTTGGGCTCCCTTCGGATGCGCCCGATGGTTTCGATCTTCTTGGAGCCGCCCAGGGTGAGGTCAAGGACCGCCCTGGTGTGATGTCGCTCTGTTACGATCGAACCGTAAATCAACAGGAGCGGGTCGCTGGGCGGATACAATCCCCGACCTATGTTTTGGCCCGGATGTGGTCGGCGTCAGGCTGGTTCCAGATAGGCTCTCACATCTCTCGCGGAGCGATAGTGCACGGTGAAGTTGAGGGGCCTGCTATGGAGCGTGTGGCGGTTGTGGTGAAGTCCATTGGAGACCAAGTGCACCGCCGGAGTGAGGAGCGAGGAGAGGCTACACTCGAGCAACTCAAGGCGCTGGGGTATGTCGAATGATCTTCGGTGAGGGTCGCATCAAGGATGTGTACCGAAAGGTACTCTGGGGACCTGGGGTTCAGGGGCTGGCGGCGCTTCCGCAGCCTTGGGAGCATCGGTTGGTTCGGCTGTTGGGTCGGGGTGCGAGCGCCTTGGCACGTCACAAGCGAGTTGAGGTTCGCGACAACCTTGCCCGGGCCTTCCCAGACGGGAGAGTGGACGACGGCAGAAGCATTGAGAATGTAGCGCAGGACGTATTCGCGGCTCACTTTGCCAATCAATACATTGGGCTCTCTTTCTCTGGATGTACCGAAGAGACTTGGCCCGAATACTTGCAGTGGAAGGGGCTTGATGTGCTGCGTGCTCACGCTGCACAGGGGAGTGGTGTGGTGATCGCCCATCCCCATATGGGTCCGGCCCAGCTTCCGCTGCATGTGTTGGGGAGGATGGGTTTTGGGATGGTGCAGGTTGGGGGCGGCCGGGTCACTCGAGTGTCGCTGTCGGAGACGGGAGAGTGGGCCCGTCAACGCCGGACCGTACTCGAGGGTGGGATGCCCGTTCGTGTTCACGATGGACGAAGCTATCTGCGCCCCTTGTTGCGAGAGCTTCAAAAGGGTGCGCTGGTCATGACTGCGGCGGACGGGACCGGTGGTGGCGATGAGCTGGGCCGCCGCTTGGAACGAACGGTGCTGGGCGCTGAGTTGGGGATTCCGGTTGGACCCATCTGGATGGCACTGCGAAGTGGAGCACCTTTACTTACCTTGCATTGCTATCGAAATCCGGGGCCTGGTTCGCTGTACATCGCTGAAATTGGTGAAGAGATTCCCCTCGATAAGGATCTGCCCATGTCCGAAGTTTTCGAGGATGGTGCCGACCACTTGGCGCTTTGGCTCGATAGGGTGCTTCGGGCTCATCCTGGGGACTGGTTGTTCTGGGATGGTTTTGCTCCGGGAGCACTGCTGCGATGATTGAACGGTTGACCGGTGCCTTGTTGCTGTCTTGTCTGAGCGGATTGGCGGCTGCGTTGATCCGATGGTGTGTGAATCCATGGTTTCTGGACGAGCCCCATACCTACGCTTTTTTCAGTTTGGTGCCGTTGTTGGCCGCAGGCTGGTGGTTGGCGCCTCGCTTGCCCACTCACAAGGGCCCCAGGTTCTGGGGCGGATGTTCTACCATTGTGTTCGCATTGGCCTGTGTTCCGCCCAGCAGCGGAAACTTGGGCGCCAAGGTTGTTGTTGTGGGCATCGATGGCGGAACCTGGACGGTTGCCGACAAGGTGAAAATGCCGGCGCTGGAGGCGCTTCAAGAGCGGGGGCGTCGAGGTGTGTTGGCGGCGGAAGAGCCACTGTTTTCTCCGCTTCTTTGGTCGACTTTGGCGACTGGAAAGCGCCCTGAGCAGCATGGTATACGTGGCCTGAATGTACGGACGGATCAGGCCACAGCGGCCCGGTTTTGGGAAGTGGCACGGGATGCGGGCCTGACGGTTGGCCTGTACAAATGGCTGGTGACATGGCCGCCTCCGAGCGGAGACTTACCAGGGTTCACGGTTCCCGCCTGGCTCGCAGGGGATGCTTCGACTCATCCGGAAGGGCTCTCTTGGGTCAAGGCCCTGGAATTGTCGAACCGGGCCCATCGCAAACGGGTGAAGACCGATCGTTCCATGCCTCAGCTGGCCGTTGAAGGCTTGGGGGATGGGCTGCGATGGTCGACACTCTGGGCGGCCTTTCGCTTCGCATGCATGGAGCGCTTGTCACCCTTGCCCATTCGAAAGCGGGAGGCATTTTTACGCCGCCTGCGAACCCGCATTGACCGCGATGTCTTTGTGGCGGCCGTTCACGCCCACGACCCGGACCTCGCCACCTTTACCATCTACGTCACAGATGCCTTGTCTCACACTCATTGGTCCCAAGATGGTGGCCGCCATGTGGATGGTGCCTATCGCTTGGCGGACGAAGTGTTGGCTGAAATTGTCGCCCAGTTCGGTCCCAGTACCACATTCCTGGTGCTGAGTGACCATGGGTTTCGGAATGCAGCAGATGGGGGAGGAGTCCACTCAGCAGTACCGAAGACCGAACGCCTCAAACAACACCTGGTGGCCACAGTCGGGGACGTTGAGGTGGTGCGCTTGGGCCGAAAGCTGATTGTGACACCAGAGGTTCCGATTTCAGATGTCGCCATGGAGCAGAGTCTTGGCCAGCTGGTGTTGGATGGCGGTAAACCCTTGTTTCGTTCAGAGATTTATCCTGGCAAGAGTGCGTGGACGGTGAGCGTCAACCATGTGCCGCCCGAGTCGGCCTGGCCAGAGACCGTCGTGGGCGGGGCCCGATTGCCCGAGTTTGTGATGCCCGGACGTTCCGATGAAGGGGAACACGACACAGAAGGGATCGTTGTCTTGGCCTTACCGAGTGGTGAAGACTCTGGACTCGGGAGAGTCAACCAAGTGGACGTGACTCCAACGATCTTGGCTTTGTTGGGCCTTTCCGTGGCGGAAGATATGCCAGGCCAATCGTGGGTCGAAGAAACGGCTCCTCGGGTTGCCACCCACGGGCACCTGGCTCCTGGGGGTGCTCCCCGGGATGCGCCGGTGAACATCGAGCGACTGAAGCAACTTGGGTATGTGGACTGAGAACTAGGGAATCACAAAGCGGGTGTGGCTGCCGGACTGTCCCTTGTGGACCTCGAGCCGTGTCGGTATTCGTTCCCTGATTTCACCCACATGGGAGATAACCCCCACCAAGCGCCCACCATCTTGTAGCCCCTGTAGGGCTTGCATGACCGCGTCGAGGTCTTGTCCTCCGAGGCTTCCGAAGCCCTCATCGACAAAGATGGAGTCCAGGTGGATACCGCCGGAACGAGCCTGAACCGTGTCTGCCAGACCCAGGGCCAGCGCCAATGATGCCTCGAATCCCTCGCCGCCGGAGAGGGTGTAGGCGGGCCTCGGTGACCCCGTATTGGCATCCAGCACATTGAGGTCCAACCCGGTGAGTTTTCGCTTGTCGGTGGAGTCTGTGGCGCGGAGTAATTGGTAGCGTCCACCGGACATGGTGTGAAAGCGTCGGTTTGCATTTACCAAGACAGACTCCAGGATCTCGGCCTGTACAAAGCGCTCGAATGTGACCCGCTGTCCGCGTGTTCCATTGGCAACTTCGGATAGGCGGCCCATCACCATATGGGCAGCGTATTGTTCGGCCTGCTTGGCATCGTGGGCTTCAATGGAGTCCACGGCCTTCTTCATTTGCTTGACCCGGTCTCGGCTGCCCGCAGTGAGTTCCCCGTGGGTCGTGCTTGTCAAAATGGCGGCTTCGTTGGCCATCTCGAGTGCAGACATGTCGGGTGCGGTGAGACCCGTTGCAGCCTTTTCTGCCCTGGAATTTCGGTCGATGGCGGCCTTCATGCCCTGGTCCCATCGTTGGATTCTTTCGCGGAGCTGCTGCCGCTCCGACGCCGTCTTTTTAGACCTTTGGTAGGCTTCTGCTGATGCAAAACCGCCCTCATTGATCCGCTTGTTCAGTTCAGTCGCTTGGTCGTCTTTCCGTGTGGTGGCATGCACCAGGGCTTCGCTGCGTTCCTGGACCTGTGTTTTTGCGGTGTCTAGTTTGGACTGAACTTCGGTCAGCATGTGCTGGGCGGAGGCCATCGCCAGATCAAGGGCTTCGGTCTGCTTTGTGGCGGCAGTCGTGGCTTCCTGAATGGCACCCGGCTTGCGCAGGTTTTCGGGCACCTTTTCTTCGAGTCTTGCGCGTTCTGCACGGGCTGTGCTTAGGCCGTCCTTGGCGTGTTCGAGAAGGGTTCGAGTATTCTCCACTTTTGCTCGCATTGCATCGAGCTTGGCTTGTGCTTGTGCTACCGCTGTGTTCTTTCCGGGTAGGGTCGCTGCAGCAGCCTCTGCCAACCGGAGCTTTTCTTGGGCTCCGGTGATGGCGTCGTCGTCGTCAGCGGAGGGTGTGTGGGCAGGGTTGGGATGATCGGTGCTTCCACACACTCGGCAGGGCTCGCCAGTGACGAGGGCGTTGACCAATTTTGCGATATCGACGCGGGCAGCCTGAAGGGAGGCGATCAGCATCTTCATATGGGCGGCAGTCTCACCCAATGTTCGGGTCTGGAGAGCATCGCTCTTTCGGGCATCGAGAGCCGCCTCGCAGAGTGGGATGTCTGCTTTGGCTTGGGTCAGTTGCGCATCTTGACCGGTCACTTCTTTCGTGGCGCGCGCATCGGTCTTGAGCATGCGATCCCATTCTCCGGCGGCATCGGCCAGAGCGGAGAGTACCTTCAGGGTGTGATGGGCCTGGTTTCGTTCGGGTTTGCGGGAGTTTTCGTGGTCGAAAGCGGTTGTAGCGGGCCCAATCTGAGCCTGCGCGACTGCGAGGCTTGCTGTGGCCGCTTCGAGTCGGTTGATGGCATCCTTTAGGTCTCGCTGCCGTTCGGTCAGGGCTCGCTCCGTACCCTCCAAGGCGGCGGCATTTTCGGCGGCCTTGGATGTAGACCTGTATGTGTCGGTGGATGCTTTCTCTGCGGCCAAGATGTTCAGCGCGTGTGTTGCGTCCTTGAGCTCTTGTAGATTTCGAGTGACTTGGCGTCCACGCTCCAGTGCATCTCGCGTTTTTTGGGCAGTGGCTAGAAGGACGGTGCCTTGGGTCTCCTGAGTCTCCAATACTTGGCTGCGCTCGGCGAGTTCGGTCTTCAAGGTTTCCAGGTTCTCTGATTCGATGGTCTTCAGGAAGGTGTCTCGCACCACGTCTGCCTCTTTGAGTGCAGCCTTGAGGGTGGCCTCCGTCCGCTTGAGTCTCTCCTGGAGTCGCTGGTATCGGCCCGTCTCAAACAGATGAGCGAAGACGGCCTCTCGTTCTGCGCTCCCTGCGGTGAGAAGCTTTCGAAATTCTCCTTGAGGAAGTACGATCACCTGTCGAAACTGATCGACTCCCAAGCCGATTCGTTCCACGATGGCTTTTCCAACTGGATTGGTTCCGGTGTGCAGGTGATTCCACTGGTCATCCTTCCATTGGTACAGGTCTGCCGTGGTGCCGGCGGTGGTTGTTCCTTCTCCGCGTTGCTTGGGGCGCTCTTGCCGTGGGGTTCGCTCTGCCTTGTATTGGACTCCCTTGATCTCAAACTCTAAGGTGACACGGGTGAGCTTTTCGGCTGCTGCGTGGTCGGAACGCATCGACTGACCCTGTCGCTCACGGCCACTGGCCTCTCCAAAGAGTGCAAAGCACATCGCGTCGAGGATGGCTGTTTTTCCTGCACCGGTTTCACCGGAAACCAGGAACAATGTGGTGGCTCCGAGTTTACGGAAATCGACCACCTCGGTGTCACCGTAGGGTCCAAAAGCTTCCATCGTGAGGTGAATGGGTTTCATGCAGCACCCTCGGTGTCGCTCATCGTGCCGATTACAGCATGCAATGCTTCGACTTCTGTGGGAGACAAGGCCTCACCAGTGACCGCCTCGAAGAAAGTGTGGAACAGCTCCTTGGTGCTCTTGGTGCGGTGATCGACACCGGAGAGCGGAGTCAGCTGGCTGTGGTCCAAATGCAGTCGTTCCACATGGAGAGCATTGGGCCAGCGGACCCGCAAGCGACCCATGGCATTGTGAACCGGCCCCCGGTCTGTGAGGCGGGCGATGACGAGATCCGTGGGACTGGCGGGGTGGTCACCACTCAAGATTTCCTCGAGCGTGCCTTCGATAACCACCAGGTCACGGAGGGCATTTACTGGGTGCCGAACGATGTCCACTGAGCCCGCGCCGTCGATGTCGATCTGGGTAAACGATTTCTTATAGTTGACCTCTGAGGCCGAGTACTTCAATGGTGACCCAGAGTATTGGATGTGATCTGCACCGGCAGTTTGAGGCCTGTGGAGGTGACCGAGTGCGACGTATTGAAAGCCCGTAAAGGTAGCAGCATCGACGGTCTCCACGCCTCCGATCGAGATGGACCGTTCGGAGTCCGACACCATTCCACCGGTGACAAAAGCGTGAGCGAGCAGGATGGCCCGAGGAGACCGTTGGGCATCGCGGATGTGCTTTACCATGGTCTCGGTAGCGGATTGGTGGTCTCGGACTTCCTCATCTTGACTCCATGACCGCACCCGGCTGGGCTCCAAGAAAGGGAGGCCGAATATTTCGACGTCTCCATGGGCATCTTGAATGATGAGTGGCGTTGTACACCGGTCTAAGGTGGAGACGATGTGCAGCTTGTCGCCCAGCAAGCGAGAACCAAATCCGATGCGGTCGGCGCTGTCGTGGTTGCCAGGGATGAGCACGACGGGAACATTCCGTTCCCTGCACACCGCGACGAGAAAATCATCGAGGACCTCCACTGCTTCCGAAGGAGGAACGGACCGATCGAAGACATCGCCTGCGATGAGGAGTGCGTCGGGCTTTTGCGCATCGATCAAGATGAGCAGCTCGTTGAGCATGTGCTGTTGGTCATCGAGTAGGCGCTCCCCATACAGGATGCGACCCAGGTGAAGATCAGCGGTGTGAAGGAATCGTGCCATCGCTCAGTCCTAAGCAACCCTTTGGATTCAAGCACCCAGGTTTGCGGACGGTTTATGTCCGCTTCAGATCTTTCGCGCGCAGAAGACTTCTGGGGTGACATTCTCGTCCCAGATCAAGCCGCCGATGATCTCGAGCCCAGCGGCGCGGAGGCATTGCACATAGGTCTGGCTGCTGAACAGGCCCAGGCTGTGCGACTCGTGTACGGCCTCGACTTTTCCGTGCTCATCTTTGAGTAAAAAAGAGAGCTCGAGTTGGTAGGTGGAGTCCGAGGGATCCGGATCCCAGTGCCACTCCAGCAGTTGGGCTGCGGGAATCCCCGTGCTTCCGCCGCTGACGGACATTTCTTCAAAACGCTCCTTGACCACGTCGGGCAACACCATGAAGACGCCGCCGGAGTCCAGGTGGGCCGCTGCGGTATGAAAGGTCGCCTGAAGGTCCTCGACACTGGTCAAATACATCACTGCGTCGTGCAACAGTACCGCCGAGAATGTGCGGTTGAGTTGCATGGTGCGCATGTCCGCCTGGTGGCAGCTTCGACCCGGATTGTGGATGCGGCACTGGGCGAGCATCTCTTCTGAGAGGTCGCTCAAGACGATCTCCCGGTCTTCATCGAAGTGAGAGACCAACAAGCCGCCCCCGGACCCCAACTCGAGGATGGAACCGGCCCGGGCTCCAAAGGCTTCGTCGAGCAATGACTGGTACAGGTGGGCCTCGTCCGCATGACTCTCACGCTCGGCAAGGTGGGGCCACCAGGCTGCCAGTTCGGTATAGAGGCGGTAGCTCATTTATGTTCTCCAGAGGGTCGGGAGCACATCGCCCTCGATTTCGGAGGCGTACTGTTCTATGAATGGGTCGATGACTGCACGGAGCCGGGCGGTGGCCTCCATCGCCTCGAGTACATGAGGGTGCCAAGGTTTGAGCTGAATGCGGGCAATGGCGGCCTTTGCGAGCTTCACGACCGTCTTCTCCCAGTCGCTGTCATCGATGGCTGCACAGGGATCGCTCGGAATCTGGTCGTAATACTGCCGATACACACCGGTCGGGCCAAACATGGAGCGAAGTCCAGCCTGGTCCGCGATCCAGGCCTGGAGTCGAAGTGCCGAATGTTCTCGGTGGTCGGTTGGGCCGTCGAGGGCAAACCCCCAGTCTCGTTCCTTGCTGGTTTCCACGCCATTTGTGCACCAGTGACAGATCTCGTGGAGCAGCATTTGGGCCAGGCAGTCGTCCGCGTCCAGATCGTCTCGAGTGGAGAGCTGCAATCGGCCCGTTCCATCCGTGGCAGAAAACACCAGCGGGCTCCGCCGGATGTGCAGCCCCAGTCGCTGTGCGGTCGCGAGCCAGATTAGTTCGCATGGGTCTGCATACCTGGATTTGATCGGCCGATCGTAGTCGGGGTCATGCTTGTTGCCAGGTTCCATGGTCATCGGGATAGCCTGTTTCTCATGGTGATAAATCCACTGAGCTCACAACCCGGTCCGGAAGGCAGCCAATGCGCGGGCTGCGTCTGGCGTTTTGTGGGTGGACGAGGCCCGCCGGTGGACCGATGTCGCCGCCATGGTGAAGCCCGGATCGAGCCGGGTTGGCCGGGCTGTGCGTCCCATACGGTGACGTTGGATTGCCTTGTTTGTGGCGCCTGCTGTCGAGAGGCCTACCATGCTGTGGAAGTCGGGCGCCGGGATCCTTTCGTAAAAGGACATCCAGACAAGATCGTCGAAGTGGACGGAAGACTGAACGTGCGTCGGAAGGGGGTCATCTGTGGATGTCTCGCACCGAGCGACGGCACATGGCCATGTCAGGTCTACGAAGATCGGCCCCGGACATGTCGGGACTTTGAGCAGGCGGGCACCAACTGTGTGGACGCCAGGGTGCGGATGAAGATCACGCCGTAGCGCTGGGCAATCAGCCGGAACCAAAGGTGAGCGGATAGGTCGCTGTGATTTCTTGATTCCCTGAGGGTCGAGGAAAGCGCATCTTCAAGAACTCCTCGAGAATGCATTGCTCGACAGCTTCGTTTTGAATGCTCGAGTTTTTGACCACTGCCGAGCCGATTCCGCCATTCCGATTGACTACGAATTTGACGGTGATGGTCCCTATAAGTGTTGGGTGGTTTCGAAGTTCACGTCGGTAGCACTCCCGCAGCTTGTCCATCCGAGTCTTCACGACGAGATCGAGATCGGTCTTTTGGATGCAATCAGTACAGGTTTTGGCCGGTGTCTTGGTTGCCAGTGTGCTGCTAGTCTGACTGAATCCCCCTAGTTTTATTGCGCCCCCAGCGGCGGTGAGCTTGAGAACTGGGTTGGGTTGTTCTTCTTTGGAGGGGCCCATGTGTCCTTCACCGACGGGCATCTCGGTCATTACGTGTCCAAGCCAGACCTTCATCAACTTGACCGGCTCTACCACACCAGGCCCCCTCGCGAGGACCACGCGTCGCCCGTCATTAAAGACAACAAACAGCTCCTCAGGATCTCCATCCCATGCCCGGGCATGCTCGATCTGGAGGATGGCGGCGAACGGAAGAATCTCAGCGGGTTGGTCTGCCCAGTGGAGTGTCACCGTACGATCGATTTGATCGATCGAGGCACCGGTGGGCCACAGAGCCCTGGGTGCGATCACTTCTTCGGGGGTCGCCGTATCATCGAGCAGTGCCTCCAAGGAAAGGGGCTCCGATGCAAAACTGGGAGGGCTCAACAGGAATAGACTGAGAACGGTGATTCGCACAGTATTTCTCCTCTCTAAGGGTAGGTGCAGGCTCCAATGGAATCAAGCCTACTGGGTTTCAGTCTCCGCCGACAACCTGGTCAAACAGTGAGGCCAATGCCTCGTGTCCTGCTGGGGAGGGGTGAATGCAGCTGGGATCGAAGTACCGCTCGGTCTCGGGACCGATGTAGCAGCCGTTGTCCGGATCATCTGAGTAAAACCCATGTCCGCAGAAGTTCTCCATCAGGAAGACCATGTCTGTGGAGGTCTCGACCGCGAGTTCCATATAGGCTTCGTTGATGGTCAGGTATCCGAGTGCCCATGACGAGATTTCATAGTCGAAGCCCAAGGTCTCCGCCGCGACGCAGCTCCCAAAGTCCCCGGTGCCATCGGTGTATTCGTAGTTGTTGGTGAAAATAATATCGACACCGGCAGGGAACAAGGTCGCCTCCTGTTCTTTGAAGAAGGAGATGGCCTCTCTTTGGTATTCCACCACATCTTCGAGGAGGTTCAGCATTTCGGCGGTGTCGGACCCGCTCGTGGCAATGTCACCGAGGGCGAGCAGGTCATTGCCTCCCATGGTCCACACGACAAGAGTCCGTTTGGTCTCGACACCCGTGCCCGAGAATAGGTCCGGAAAGCAGGCGGTGATTTGCCTGTCTGTGTGCTCCAGAAAGTCATCGGTTCGGGCGCCATATTCGGAGCAATCCAGCACCTCGAGTTCGCCAAACCGTGCCTCCATGAGCGATGTCAGCTTGTTGCGGTAGTATTCGGGCTCCAAGCTGGGCCAGGTGCCAGCGGTGATGGAGTCACCGAGGAATACGAGCTTTTGTATGTCCTGAATGTCTTGGTGCTGGGTTCCAGCACAGTGTCGGCCGACCGTCGGACTGAAACGATCATAGGAAGCGAAGGATTCGAGATCTGAGGAGACGGTAGGAAAGCAGTTCTCTTTGATGGTTTTGGTGTCATCCCAGCCCACGGCAGCTCCAGTGTCGGCTTCGAGGGCCTTGGTAGGCGTACATCCGAAGGCCAGCAGTGCCATGGCTGGTGAAAATCTGAACATTCTTAAGAGCCTCAATCGCACACCGGTGGGTCGTCGACCACCGAGTTGCAGTCATTGTCGAGGTCGTCACATACTTCGACGGCACCGGGGTTGACCGTTGACTCCTCGTCATTGCAGTCGAGACCAACGGTGGTCCAGCCACCCGGAACCGCATCTGGGCAGGCGCTGTCAATGGTTTCATCGTTGCCGTATCCGTCGTCATCGATGTCTTCGAAGATGGCGACTTTTGTACCCTCGTCAGCGACGCCGTCGCAGTCGTTGTCCAGGTCATCGCAGACCTCTTCTTCGCCTGGACTAATGTCGGAATTGTCGTCGTCGCAGTCACCGGCGTACCTGGCGGTTCCAGGTGGTTGGGTGCAGGCTTCCGTAGCCTCGGACTCGACTCCGTACCCATCGCCGTCAATGTCGGCGTAGAAGGTGTTCGTCACACCTTCATCAATCTGGCCATCGCAGTTGTTGTCCACTTCATCGCAGACGTCCACGGCGTGGGGGCCGATGGAGGGGTCTTCGTCATCGCAATCATCGCCGCCATACTGCTCGCCGATGGACCCGTCGCCGTCGCCGTCGCCGTCAGAACCAGAACATCCCTGGAAGGGGGTGTAGGTCAAGGTCACACTCTCATCGATGACGACGGCGCCATCCAGTTGGCTCCCATCGGTGGCGGTGCCTTTTATCTGGGCCTCAAAGTACACCGCCATCTCGTCGCCTTCTATGAGCCCGGTCACAGGAGCTGTGGTCATGACGGCAAAGTCTGAGCTTCCGGAGGTTGCTTCGTGGATCCCTTTGGCAGATTCCGCGACATCGCAGTCGGTGGTATTCCAGCTCAACTGATTGTCTTCGCCGTCTATGTTGTACCGGGTTCTGCCTGGACATGAGCGAGTCGTGCTCCAGGTCACCCAGCAGTCGACGTCCGTATTTTTGGAACTACGGAAGATAAAGTCGATATTGTGGGGTTGGGGCAGAGTTGCGTCGTCCATGTTTGCGAATGCGATGTTCACCCCATGGTGTTTGCATTCATCCATTTCCACTTGGGTTCCGTCGCTGGTGGTCAAGGTGAACTGGGCATCGCATGGACTTCCGAGGTCTGGATCAGCGGGCACGTCTTCGCTTTTTCCGCAAGAAAATAGAGTGATCAGGAGTGCGGTTCGGAGGGTCGTCATTTGTACTCTCGGTGTCATAGCGACATTGTACGTTGGCGGGCGGTCGTCGGAAAGATGGCATGTAGCAGGTGGAACCATTAGCAAGCCCGGAGCTTAAGGAGCCACTGTGAACGATGACAACCAAGAACCCTCTGAATTGATTGAAAAAGAGGCTGTCGCCACCGATGAGAAAGAGGCTGTCGCTACCGATGAGGTGGTGCAGGAACTGGAGGCTGAAGAAGCCGCAGCGCCTGATGCAACAGAAGGCTCCGTTGAAGCAACGAACTCTGAGGAAGCCGTCGGAGAAGTTCAAATCGTGAGCAGCTCTGATTATGATTCCCACCGAGCATTCTCAGACTTCCCTCTCTCCGCGGAGATTTTGAAAGGAATTGAGGAGCACGGATACAAAACTGCGACTGCGGTGCAAGCTGCGACCCTCGAGGCCGGCCTCGCGGGTCGAGACATGGTGGTCCGGTCCAAGACCGGTACTGGAAAGACCGCAGCCTTCGCGCTTCCAATACTTGAGCAAATTGAGTCCGGCGCGCGGAAGGTTCAGGGACTCGTTCTTGCACCTACCCGTGAGCTGGCCCGTCAGGTGGCTGAGGAAGCTACCCGCCTGGGTCAGTACAAGGATCTGCACGTGGTTGCGATCTATGGCGGAGTGGGCTTTGGTGCCCAAGAGCAGGCCCTCAAAGAAGGCGCTGAGCTTGTAGTCGGAACCCCAGGACGGATCCTCGATCACCTTCGACGCGGCACGCTTGACCTTTCATCGGCCCGTTTTACGGCACTCGATGAAGCCGATGAGATGCTCGCGCAGGGCTTCTATGAAGATGTAACGAAGATTCTCGACCAGACCCCGGAGGATCGTCAGGTGCTGATGTTCTCCGCGACAATTGATGATCGGGTTCGCTCCATCATTCAGCGGTACACCAAGGATCCGCTCGATCTTCGCCTGTCCACGGATGCGGACAAGGTCGATAATATCGATCACATCCTGTACGAGTCCAGCCCAGACTTTCACAAGGCTCGCGCATTGTTGGCCATCATCGAGCAGGAGAACCCAAAGAGTGCGGTGATCTTCTGCAACACTCGGGAGGACACGGCCACGGTAGCTACGTTCCTGAGCCGCCAAGGCTTGGATGTAGAGTTGATCAGTGGTGAGCTGCCCCAGAAGAAGCGGGAAGCGGTCATGACCCGGGTCAAGGGTGGGCACACTCAGTTCCTTACGGCAACCGATGTCGCGGCCCGAGGCATCGACATCTCGAACCTCACCCACGTGCTTAACTATTCGCTGCCAGAAGACCCCGCAGTCTATCTCCACCGCTCCGGTCGGACCGGTCGGATTGGCAAGAAGGGCGTCTGTATCTCCCTTGTGGGTGGTGCTGAGCTTCATACACGCAAGGTCTTGGCCAGTCAGTATGAGATCGACTTCACGGTTCGTGCGCTTCCCACCAAAGAAGAAGCGGCGGAGGCCAGGGTTGAACGGCAGGTTCGGGCCATCAAGGAAGCCATGGGTACAATGGCCTTCGAGGGCTACCTTGGAACAGTTCGAGCCATCAAAGAGCGTCCGGATGGCGATGTCTTGCTTGCCTCCGCAATGCGCGCCTTCTTCTTGTGGGATCGAATCCGTAAGGCAGAGGCCTCGGGTAGCCCAGACTCAGTGGGTGCCATCGCCGAAGAGCGCCAGCAGCGTCGTCGCGAAGGTGGCAGAGATGGCGGCAGAGATGGCGGCCGAGGCGGTAACCGAGGCGGCGGCAGGGACGGCGGCCGAGGCGGCGGCAGAGACGGCGGCCGAGGCGGTAGCAGAGACGGTGGTCGCGGTCGGGGTGGCCCCAAGGGTCAGTCCGGTGGCGGTCGCGATGGCGGTCGCGATGGCGGTCGTGGACGCGGAAACGGCGGCTCCAAAGATTAGCTCCAGGTCTTTAGTTCTGGTTCACTTTTACCGATCCCCTCATACGCTCTGTGTGAGCGGTTCGGTTGGGGTGTGTGTATGAAGATTGAGACTGGGTCACCTGGACTGGCAATGAGTCGGTCGTTGGGTGGATTAAAGCAGACGGCTGCAGGCATGGCGAAGGCTGCCAGCGATATCGTGGACTCCACCATGGAGGTTCTCAACGATCGCCTGGAGATGCCTCAGGACCATGTGAAATTAAGTAGTCCCGTAGATCTGGATGAAGCCATGATGGATCTCAAGTTGAGCCAACATGGCTATTCGGCCAACTTGAGGGCAGTGAAGGCTTCAGATGAGGCTTTTGAGTCCATGCTGGACATGGTTCTTCCTCATGGCGGTAGCGCGCGAGATTGACCCATAATGATTTCACCTGGCTTTCAGTCATAAAAATGATATGATCGGACCGGGTTTTCGGGGAACCTTTAGGGCAACATGAAGATCACCGATATATCTGGGTCGTTACTGTGGCGCCTGCCTAAGGGCAGGCAAATGCCGCGTGCAACCGGACAACCCATGGTCAATACGGCCCTGCGGGACAAGCTGTCCGAGCTTCACCGCATGACGGTGACGAGTCGCACTCCAGCCAGAGAGGGGTACTACAAAGAGGGCAAGGCCAATTTGAGAATGTACGAGGGGAGCTTTTCAGACATCAAGGACTTTAGTCAGGCGTACACATCCGGCGTTCAGAATGCCAGGATGACGGACGAGGAAATCGAGCAGATGATCGAGCGGATGAATCTGACGCCTCGCTAGGGCGACGCTTCACACAGGAAGTGGCGGTAAAGGTCGCATCGGGCGTCGTTCCAATCATTGGTGCCCTCTCCACGCCAGTTCATCTCGACACAGTCTTCGTTGCCACTGTTATTGGGCTCCCCATAAGCCCAGGCTCGGAAGGTGGCGGATTCCCCATTTACCCATGTGAAGTTGCCTTCGTTGCCAGAGCCTCGATCGTTCAGTCCAATCCAAAACGTAAAGCTGGATACATAGAATTCTTCCAAGAGCATCTCTTGCTCGTCGAAGTTGTTTACGGTGGCCAAATAGTAGCCACGGGCCGTACAGTAGTCTCTGGCCTGGGGCCACTTCTTGGATATCGAACAGACTTGGTAGCTGTGGGTTCCGTAGTTGAACTGGGGACATGAGCAGCCTGTGGCACCATTGTCGACCACCCCGTTGCAGTCTTGGTCAACCCCATCGCATGATTCGCCAGCTCCTGGGTGAATCCCTGAGTCGGTGTCATTGCAGTCACCTGCACTAAAGCTCCAGTCGGGACCGGGCTCACAGGCCAAGGATTCCGTCGAGCTGATCCCGTAGCCATCGCCATCATCATCGAAGTAGACCGTCACCCTGTCGATGGCGTCGTTGTCGATATATCCGTCGCAGTCTTCGTCAGTGCCGTCGCAGGTCTCTGGGGCTTCTGGGTACCGGCCGGCGTCATCGTCATCGCAGTCGCCGTCTATTGAGATGTACCCCTCAGGGGCATCGCATGATTCCACCGAGTACTCACCATCACCGTGGCCATCGCCATCGTCGTCTCGGTACCAGATTGGCGTGGCAACGGTGTCGTCGTCGATGATGCCGTTGCAGTCGTTGTCAGCGTCATCGCAATACTCCTCGGCTCCTGGGTACACGTCTCCCCGGCTTGGGTCGCAGTCATCCGAGGACTCCACATGTCCGAGTGGTATGGTGCAGGCTACGGTCGCATAGGCGGCATCTCCGTGACCATCGCTGTCGATATCGCCGTACCAAGTGGTGCCATCGATGGGGTCCTCGTCGGTGAAGTCGTCGCAGTCATTGTCGGTGTCGTCGCAGATCTCTGGAGCGGTTGGGTGGGTGGTGCTGCTCTCGTCATCACAGTCCCCAGGGTAGGCTGCCGCTCCTTCAGGGAGGGTGCACGCCCGGATTGCAATGGTGCCGTAGCCATCGCCGTCGTTGTCTATGAAGAACTCGCTCAGGACGCCTTCGTCGATGGTGCCATCGCAGTCGTCATCGACCTCATTGCAGACTTCCGTCGAGGTGGGAGACCGGGTGGCATCGTCGTCGTCGCAGTCATCTCCGGTGGCTGCATGACCCTCTGGAATGTCACAAGACTCGCCAGGAGTTCCTGCACCGTGGCCATCTCCATCGCCATCAATCCAGTACGGTATGGTTCCGGAAATTGGATGGTCATCGGCCACTCCGTCACAGTCGTCGTCGATGCCATTGCAGACTTCATCAGCGAGTGGATGGATGTCGGCGGCGCTGTCATCGCAGTCACCGGGCACCGTGCTGTGGCCGCTCGGGTCACCGCAGGAGGGTGCTCCATCTTCGAGCACTCCGAACCCATCTCCGTCTTCGTCTGGGTAGTACATGACGCTTACGCCATCATCGATGCGTCCATTGCAGTCATCGTCTACACCGTTGCACATCTCGAATTGGCCGGGAGAGATGACCGACGAGGTGTCATCACAATCGAGGGAGTTGTCTACATAGGAATCGGGTGGCGAGCATGCCGAGATCGCATCGGACCACCCCCCGTAGCCATCCCCATCGGTGTCGAGAAAGTAGGTGCGCGTGAGCCCCTCGTCAATCACCGTGTCGCAGTCGTCGTCGATGCCGTTGCATTCTTCATCTGCATCCGGATTGATGGTCGGATCGCCATCGTTGCAGTCCCCGCCTGTGTCTGTACACCCGTCGGGTGTTTCACAGGCCTCTACTTCATCACTGCCGTAGCCATCGCCATCGCCATCGATGTAGTAGGTGTTTAACAGGCCCTCATCGACCTCCCCATCTCCGTCGTTGTCGATGCCATCACAGACTTCTGTGTCTTCCGGTGAAACCCTACCGGTATCGGTTGCGACGATGGCATCTCCAGAGATGGTCTCGCCGAGCTTGGCGATGGGCTCGCCCACCGCCCCGGATGGTTTTCCAGAACAGGCGATCAAGACCATCAGGGGTACAAAGCGGAATGCCAGGCCGTTCCCAATGGGTGGTCTGGTCGTTATTTTCCTGCATTGCAAGCCCAACGGCACATCGCCCCCCTGATTCTTCAATAGTATGGTCCAAAGTTATTCGGAATGCATTGTCATGTCATGTCATGACTCAGTCGAAGCTGGCTTCACAGATGTAATACAGGTCTCTGCTGCCCCAGGAACTCCTATCGCAGGGTAGATCGTTCCATCGCCCAGAGCCATCGTACATGTGTGTGCAGTCCTCTCCCGTAAAGGGCCAGGCCCACCATCTGTCATTATCGGGCTGCCCCCCACTCCAGAATGTGTAGGTTGAACCGATTCCGCTGGCCCAGACCCAGGAGCCTTCTCCTGCCCGGTCGTTTTTCCCGATCCACCACCAATCCGACCAAGCAAACCCTTGCGCTGTACTGTACACCCAGGATTGCTCCGAAGCGTCATTGATGGTGACCAATTCGTAGTCTTCGTACCGACACTCATCCCGGCTATTGGGCCAGTTCTTCCCTGTCGTACAGAACTGATATGCGTGGCCGTCCCGGTAGCTCATGGCGCAGGGGCAGCCCCCGTCGTCATCGATGACACCATCGCAGTTGTCGTCCACGGCATTGCAGTCGTCGGTGACACCGGGATGGATCTCGTCGTCATCGTCATTGCAATCCCCGGGCTCATCAAGCCAGCCCTCGGCACCCCAGCAGTCGGTCCAGGCGCTGCTCGAATCACCGTATGAGTCTCCATCGAGGTCTCGATACCAGGTGGGCGCATCGACGGCTGAATCGTCGATAAATCCGTTGCAGTCATTGTCGACGTCATCGCAAATTTCCACGGCATCAGGGAAGATGGTGTCATCCTCGTCGTCGCAGTCGAACGCCCACTCATCTTCTGGTCCGAGGACGTAGTCGTCGGGTGCTGTACAGGCATAGACCGGTTCACTTGTGCGTCCGTAGCCATCGCCATCGCCATCGAAGTAGAACGCATCCATGTCTACAGCGTCTTCGTCTATGAAGCCATCGCAGTCATTGTCGGATTCATCGCACCACTCGTCGGCATCGGGGTGGGTCGTGGGGTTGTCGTCGTCGCAGTCCGTATCGTCGAACACCCAGTCTTCGGACTCACCGCACCCATCGAAGGTCTCTTCGGAATCGCCGTATCCATCGCCATCGCTGTCTCGATGGAGGACCGAGGTGACACCTTCGTCGATGGAGTCGTCGCAGTCGTTGTCGATGCCGTCGCAGAGTTCGATCACATCGGGTGCCGCCAAGGCGGTGCTGTCGTCGCAGTCCGAGCCCACGGTCACCCATTCCAGGGACGGATCGCAGGTCTCGGTGGCCGTGGCAGGATCTCCCCAACCATCGCCGTCTTCGTCCGCATAGAACCAGGAAGCAAGGTCCTCGTCCACCTCGTCATCGCAGTCGTTGTCGATGCCGTCGCAGAGCTCCGGTGCCGTGGGGTAGACCGTATCCCTGCCATCGTCACAGTCGCCATCGACCGAGACGTGACCAACGGGCGCTACACAGCTTTCTGTGGTGGTGGAGCCCCAGCCGTCGCCATCCGCATCGAGGAAGAATTCGAGCAGGACGCCTTCGTCGATGGACCCGTCGCAGTCGTTGTCCGCGTCGTCACAGACCTCGGTGGCTCCATCGAAGACGTCCGACCGGGTGTCGTCGCAGTCGTCTGACGTTGCGGAGTGACCGTCGGGTGCGGTGCAGGCCAGGATGGGCGTGCCCGTGCCGTCGCCATCTCCGTCCCCATCGGCATCGGGGTACCAGGTGAGCTTCACCTCCTCGTCGATGGTGCCATCGCAGTCGTCATCGAACTCATTGCAGACCTCCGCTGAGCTGGGAGACCGGGTGGCATCGGTGTCGTCGCAGTCATCCCCGGTGGCCGCATGATGGGCTGGAATCTCACAGGCTTCGGATGGGGTTCCCGCACCGTGTCCGTCCCCGTCTCCGTCGACCCAGTAGGGAATGGTTCCGGAAACTGGGTGATCATCGACCACCCCATCGCAGTCGTC
>CAWVVG010000012.1:0-22622 GCA_963932775.1 uncultured bacterium | reverse complement strand
GAGGCCGCACCCGCGCCCGTACCTGAGCCAGAGGTGGTGGAGACCGCTCCCGCGCCCGTCCTTGAGCCAGAGGTGGTGGAGGCCGCTCCCGCTCCCGTCCTTGAGCCAGAGGAGGCGTTTCCGGATGTTGATCCCGAGGCAAGCCCTGAGGCTCGATTTGCCCTCTTTCGAGGGTGGTTGGACAACGAAGGTCCTCGGTATCAGGTCTGGGCGAATGACTGCATCTTCATTGCCATCAACCCTCCTTTCTTGGACCTTGAATTCCCAGTGGGTTTCCGCCATAGCCATGTGTCGGCGACCAATCACGATGAACGACTGCTTGAGGGGGTTCAGAAATTCTTCCCGGGGTGTAGCAAGGCTCGGGTCCGGAATCGGGCTGAGGGCAGCGAACAGCTCACCCACCGAGAGGCGGTGGCCAAGGATGCTGCTGAGGCCCAAGCAGAACTCGAACGCTTGGTGGCAGAAAATGAGGACATTCAGCAGATTGCCCTCGCCTTTGATGCGGCAATTTTATCGGTTCACAAAGATCACCACGCGCCCACACCTCCCGCCCTCGACAAGGATGGGTCTCGCTAATGCAGCCCATCGACCCCTTGAAAGCATGCATCGCACAGCTCAAGCGATTCCCAGGTATTGGAGAGCGCAGTGCAACGCGCTTGGTGTACTGGCTCTTGAGGCAATCCCCAGAAGTGGCCGCTGAAATTGGGGCAGCCCTCTCAGTTCTGCCGGACCGCATGACTCGCTGTTCGTCTTGCGGCGATGTCTCTGCCCTTGACCCCTGTACAATGTGCAACGATCCTCGCCGAGAGCCAGGAATACTGTGTGTGGTCGAGCGGCCCCAAGACGTGGCTGCTATCGAGGCATCAGGCGAGTTTCGGGGCCGGTATCATGTGTTGGGTGGAGCGATTGCACCCCTCGATGGGATTGGTCCAGATGAACTGAACATTTCGAGCCTCCTCGAGCGTGTTGGACTTCATCAAATTTCGGAAGTCTTGATTGCGACGGATCCGGATGTGGAGGGGGATGCGACCGCACTGTACCTCTCCAAGCTTCTAAAACCACTGGACGTCAAGGTTACCCGCTTGGCTCACGGAATTTCTGTGGGCACTGAGATCGAGTACGCTGATCGGAGCTCGGTGGCCCGAGCCATCTCCAACCGCCGAGAGCTTTAGAGCGGCGAGACGGGCTGGTTAAGCAATGACTCGTCGATGGGCTGGCCCTGCAGGCTCTCTAAGAACGCGACCAGGTCGGCGACTTCAGCGTCGCTCCATGCCTGTGGAAGGAGCAGTTCTTCGCGGTGTCCGACCGGTGGTGGGTCATCCATTTCGTTGTAATGGCGCACCACTCCGGTCAGGCTCTCGAAGTGTCCTCCGTGCATATAGGGTGCAGTGTCCATCAGGTTTCGCAACCCGGGCGTCTTGAAGGTGCCGATCTCCTCGATGCTGTAGACGAGGTGGGTGAGCTTCAAGTCTCCAGCGGAGTCGTCATCGCTGTATTGCCCTATGCTGTTGAAGGGGTTGGCCAGCAGCGCAGCGATGCCGTCGTACCGGCCCGCAGACTGGTTGTCGATTTCCGCGACTTCAGGGAGTGCCACATTGTGGAATTCCATGTTGGTAAAGGTGGGACCCGCGTGGCAGGCCCAGCACATGGCGTCGCCTACGAACATGGTCGCACCTCGCTTCGCCGAGTCAGTGAGCGTGGCTCCGCCGGTGGAATCACCATCCATGAAAGCATCCAGCATCTCATCGAAGTCTGAGTTCCGCTGGATGAGTGTTCTCTCGAATGCTGCAATTGCCTTGGCCGCATTCACGAATACTGTCGTGGCTGCCACCTGGTCTTCGGCGTTCATGGAGGTCCAGGCGATGTGAGAAGGATCCTCCTCATCGTCGGTGACTGGTCGCGCATTCGCTGGAAACCGGTCGGTGTCACTTAGGTCGGGAAAGGCACCGAAGATGGTGGTGTATGCAGCACTGAGATCGCTGTCGGAGAACAAGTGGTGAGCCACGGCCAATCGGTTCGTACCCTGCTCATAGGGTGCTTCGAGGGGCCCGGTGGCCTGGCACCAGAGTGTGTCGCATCGGCCATCCCAGTAAAACCAGCGATTGTATGCGGTGTTCACTATGGTTGGCGAGTGCCGTTGTGTGGTACCGATGCCTGTGGAGAGAATCTCTGGGTCTGAAAACCCATGCTCAGGCTGGTGGCAGGTGGCACAGCTGACTTCGCCATTGCTGCTCAGTCCTGTGTCGAAGAATAGGTACTGCCCGAGCTTGGCTGCGGCCTCGTTGTCGGCGACTGCATTGCTGGTGTCGGGTGGTGGGCTGATGTCGAACTGGTGGCGACTCAGGAGAGCCATCTCCGTCGTTGAGAACTCAAACGAGCCGTCGCCGGAGTCGGATGCTTTGGGTGAGCAGGCGACGAAGAATAGTGGCCAATACAGCCTAGTCACAACATTCAACATCGAAATCAGCACGCTCCATGGTTCCGTCTTCACCTTGTATGGTGCCGTGTATCACCCAGTATCCTGGCATATGAAACTCGAAAGGCATGGCGGTGTAGCTGCCGTCCTCATTGAGCGTGATCGTGGGCTCCACGGTCATGCCGTGACCACCGTGGGTTGGCATGGTGGCATCCGCACCGATCAAGGTTCCTTCACTGACTGTATAGGTCACAGAGAACAGCGTGGATTCTGGGATGGGGCTCGGATCCGTGGTGTAGGACACGGTGTAGCTGCCCTGGTTTGTCTGAACTTCGGTGGATGGGTCGAAGTCGTCAGGCAGCCCACCGTCGTCATGTTCGTGAGCATGGTTGCCATGGCCACTGTCCTCAGACTTTGGCGTGCAACTGACGGCAAAGCTTAAACAAAGCCAGAATGTGGGTCTCATGTGATCTCCTGGGCGGAACATACCTCCGGTTTGCGGGGTGTGTCATCAAGACCGGTATCAGGTGTCCCGAGACTTGAACTGGGCCTTTATGTAGTCGGTGTTCATCTGCGCTATCACGTCGAGGCTGATGGACTTGGGGCAAGCCAAGGTGCACTCACCGAAATTGCTGCAGTGCCCGAAATCCTCGGAGTCCATCTGGTGGACCATCTTGTCGACCCGAATGAAGCGCTCGGGCTGTCCTTGAGGAAGCAGTCCCAAGTGGGTGATCTTGGCGCCGGTAAAGAGCATCGCTGAGCCGTTCGGACAACTGGCCACACATGCGCCACAACCGATGCACGTGGCGGCATCGAATGCGCGGTCGGATTCCACCTTGGCTACGGGAATCGCATTCGCGTCGGGAGCAGAACCGGTGCGAGCGGTAATGTATCCACCCGACTGAATGATTCGATCGAAGGAGGAGCGGTCCACCACCAAGTCTTTGATGACCGGAAAGGCCTTGGACCGGAAGGGCTCGATGACAATCTCATCTCCGTCCTTGAACTCCCGCATGTGGAGCTGGCAGGTGGTGGTGCGCGCTTTGTGACCATGGGGCTGGCCATTGATCATGCACCCACATGAGCCACAGATGCCTTCACGGCAGTCGGATTCAAAGGCGATGGGCTCTTTTCCAGAGGCTTCAAGGCCATCGTTGATGACATCGAGCATTTCGAGAAAGGACATGTCTTCGAGGACATCGTTGGCGTCATAGGTCTCGAAATGACCCTTTTCGTCGGGTCCATTTTGGCGCCAGACGTGTAGTTTTAGGTTCATTTGTAGCTCCGCTGAGATGGCTTCACGTGGTCGAACTCGAGGGGTTCTTTGTGCAGTGTCGGCTTCTTGTCGACGCCATTGAACTCCCAGGCGGCGACATACGAGAATTCGTCGTCGTCGCGCTTCGCCTCACCCTCTTCGGTCTGGTGTTCCAGACGGAAGTGACCACCACAGGACTCTTCCCGGTGCAGCGCATCTCCGACTTTGACCTCGGCGAACTCGAGGAAGTCTGCCACTCGGCCGGCCTTCTCGAGAGATTGGTTGAGGTTGGCGCCTGAGCCGGGAACGGACACGTTCTCCCAGAACTCCGACCGGATTTGTGGAATGCGCTCGAGTGCCTCGGTGAGTCCCTCTCGGGTCCGAGCCATGCCGCAATTTTCCCACATAAGGTGGCCGAGCTCTCGGTGGAAAGAGTCGACTGAGCGCTTCCCTTTCACATTGAGCAGCTTGTTTACCCGACCATTGACCGACTCTTCGACACCCTTGAATTCCGATGCTGTTGCATCCTTCTTTTGGGGGCCGACCTCGGCCAGGTAGTGACCCAGCGTATACGGGATGACGAAGTAGCCATCCGCCAGGCCTTGCATGAGGGCCGATGCACCCAGGCGGTTTGCACCGTGGTCCGAGAAGTTGGCCTCACCGAGCACAAAGAGCCCGGGCAGGTTGCTTTGTAGGTTGTAGTCGACCCAGAGCCCACCCATCGTGTAGTGGATGGCTGGATAGATGCGCATGGGTTCTTTGTACGGGTTCGCGCCCGTGATGCGTTCGTACATCTCGAACAGGTTTCCGTAGCGAGCGGCGACCTCTTCTTGACCCAAGCGTCCGATGGCATCCTTGAAGTCTAGGTAGACGCCGCGACCATTGAAGGCCACACCGCGCCCTTCGTCGCAGGAGAGCTTTGCGGCTCGTGATGCCACATCGCGGGGTACGAGGTTCCCGAATGTTGGGTATCGGCGCTCGAGGTAGTAGTCTCGATCGGAGTCTGGGATTTGACTGGGGTGCCGCCCGACGGCGCTCTCGTCGGGGTTCCAGCAGTCTTTTGCATCCTTGGGAACCCACACTCGCCCATCGTTTCGGAGGGACTCGCTCATGAGCGTCAGCTTGGACTGATGGTCGCCAGAGACTGGAATGCAGGTTGGGTGGATTTGGGTGTAGCAAGGGTTGGCGAACAGTGCGCCGCGCTTGGCTGCACGCCACGCAGCAGTGACGTTGGAACCCATCGCATTGGTGGATAGATAGAATACATTTCCGTATCCACCGGTGGCCAAGACGACGGCATCCGCGGCATATGATTTAATTTCGCCTGAGGTGAGGTCGCGGGACACGATTCCTCGGGCATGGCCGTCGATGGTGACCACGTCCAACATTTCATGCCGCGGGAACATCTTGATTTTACCGGCCGCAACTTGCGCTGCGTGAGCGGAGTAAGCTCCGAGAAGCAACTGCTGGCCAGTCTGCCCACGTGCGTAGAAGGTGCGGCTGACGAGCGCTCCACCGAAGGATCGGTTGGCGAGGAGGCCGCCGTACTCGCGGGCAAAGGGCACGCCTTGAGCGGCCGCTTGGTCGATGATGTTGACGCTGAGTTGGGCCAGCCGGTAGACATTGCTCTCGCGAGAGCGGAAGTCACCACCTTTGACCGTGTCGTAAAACAAGCGGTAGACCGAGTCTCCGTCGTTTTGGTAGTTCTTCGCTGCGTTGATGCCACCCTGTGCGGCGATTGAGTGCGCACGTCGGGGAGAGTCTTGGAAGCAGAAGTTGAGGACGTTGTAGCCAAGTTCACCCAGGGTCGCGGCAGCTGAAGCGCCGGCCAAGCCTGTGCCGACCACGATGACCGTGTACTTTCGCTTGTTGGCGGGGTTGACGACATTGACGTCGAACTTGTGGCGAGACCAACTGGTCTCGATGGGTCCGGTGGGTGCGTTGGATTTTAGGTCTATACTCATGTTCGTCCCCTCAGCTCACGAAGCCGGTCATGATGGCAATCGGAATCGAGCAGTTGCCGATGGTGATGATGAGGCCGGTGGCGGTAGCGGCCTTGCGGGCCATGCCGTCGAAGCGCGGGTTGCCTTGCCCCAGGGTGCGGGTCATTGACCAGACACCGTGGGTGAGGTGCAGGCCAAGAAAGATCTGCGCGACAATGTAGAAAGCACCAATCAGTGGGTGGCCCTTGAAGCCTGCCACGACGTTCTCATATGCGTAGCAAGTAAAGGTGCCGCCAACGTCAACGCATCCCTTTAGCTCGTTGCCTCCGGGGGCTCCGCCTATCGTGAAGTGCAGCAGGTGGTACACGATGAAGGCGAGCAGGATGATGCCGCCAACCCGCATGGTGCGCACCGCGTATCGCTCGTCGAACCAAGACCGCTTCTTGTAGGACACGGGCCGTGCAGCCTTGGCCAACATGGTCAGCTTAAATGCACTCCAGATGTGGGCTCCTACTGCACCAATCAGGCCCAGGCGCGCCACCCAAAGGAGTGGTTGGTTGCCCTGGATGATGGCAGCATAGGAATTCAAGGCATCGGGGCCGAGAAAGATCTGAAGGTTTCCGAGCATGTGAGCAACAACGAAGCCCACGAGCATTAGGCCGGAAACAGCCATTACAATCTTAGTTCCGATGGTCGATCGCAGAAATCTGCTAAGCCAGCTCATGCGGAGTCTCCATTATTGTCAACCGGGAGAGAGTCGGTAACCGGGCAGCGAGCGACTGCAAGATGCTGGTGCCATATGAAGGCCTAAGATAAGGCCTCCGTTTAGGCGCGACTCAAGGTTGGAAGCCGAATTCCGTCTTGTGTGAGGTCAATCGGATTCAGTGTTTTATCGATGGACCGAATGGACTTATCGGTCCATGGCAGCAGCCATAAGGTCAGGCCTGCAGTCGCGAGGACTGAACCACCGATGAAAGCAGTCAGAAAAAGGTCGAGAACAGCTGGGTTGGTAAAGTTTTCCACGAGTCATCTCCTTGGATTACGGCGGCAAGATGCACGCAAGCTATTGGTATGTCAAGTCCCTATATGGAAAACACCTTAAGTAATTTCTTATTCCATCGCGAAAACCAAGTAAAAAGCCCCCGAATGGTCGGGGGCTTTCTGTGGGAACACTTGTGGAAAACTTTTATAAGCCCAGTACTTCTTTCATCTTGTGTCCCATGTCAGAGGGACTGCGCACCACGTGAATACCGGCATCTTCCATGGCCAGGAACTTGGCTTCTGCTGTTCCCTGTCCGCCGGAGATGATGGCACCAGCGTGACCCATGCGGCGGCCAGGAGGTGCTGTGGCGCCAGCGATGAACCCGATGACGGGCTTGGTCATATTCACCTTGGCCCAGGCGCAAGCTTCTTCCTCTGCCGAGCCACCGATTTCGCCGATCATGATGACTGCGTCTGTTTCTGGGTCGTCATTAAATAGCTTCAGTGAGTCGGTGTGGTTGGTCCCGATGATGGGATCTCCGCCGATACCAATGCATGTAGATTGACCCAGGCCAACTGCGGAGAGCTGACCCACGGCTTCGTATGTCAAGGTTCCTGAGCGACTCACAACACCAATGCGACCGGGTGTATGAATGTGTCCGGGCATGATGCCGATCTTACATTGGCCGGGTGTAATGATACCGGGGCAGTTTGGACCGATCATGCGAGAGTTCTTGCCCTGCATATAGGCCCATACTCTCGCCATATCGTTGGCTGGGATGCCTTCGGTGATGACGATTACAAGCTCAATTCCGGCATCAACTGCTTCGCAGATTGCATCCGCAGCGAAGGGCGGCGGCACAAAAATCACCGTGGCATTCGCGCCGGTTTCAGCCCGAACTTCTTCCATGGTGTTGAAGACCGGGACCGTACCCTGAAATGTCTGGCCACCCTTTCCAGGAGTGCAGCCAGCCACCATATTGGTGCCGTATGCGATCATTTGTTGGGAATGAAAGGAGCCCGCGCCGCCGGTAATGCCTTGGCAAACGAGTCGTGTGTTGTTGTCGACGAGTACAGCCATGGTTTATGCCTCCTGAATGGCGGTGACGGCGTGCTTTGCAGCGTCCGCCATGGAGTCTGCGATAAGGATGGGTAGACCGCTTTCTTCGAGCAGCTTCTTACCCAGCTCTACATTGGTGCCTGCGAGGCGGACCACGAGAGGCAAATCAAGGCCCACATCGCGCACCGCCGAAATCACACCCTCGGCAATGACATCACACTTCATGATGCCACCGAAGATGTTGACCATGATGGCCTGCACGTTCGGGTCTGCGCTGATGATCTTGAAGGCTGCCTTGACCTGTTCGACCTTGGCGCCGCCTCCTACATCAAGGAAGTTGGCGGGTTCGCCACCGTAAAGCTTGATGATGTCCATGGTGGCCATCGCCAGCCCTGCTCCGTTCACCATGCACCCGATGTTGCCATCGAGCTTAATGAAGTTGAGGCCATACGCAGCCGCTTCAACCTCAGAGGCTTCCATCTCACCCGAGTCGTGCATGGCCACGATGGCCTTCTGCCGAAAGGCGGCATTGTCGTCGATGTCGACCTTTGCATCAAGGGCAATGACTTCCCCGTCTGATGTGATGATCACCGGGTTGATCTCGAGCATGGAACAATCCGCTGCGAGGTAGGTCTTGTACAGGCCCTTGAACATCTTGCATGCATCCTTGAACGCAGCTCCTGTGAGGCCGAGCTTGAATGCGAGCTGGCGGCACTGCCAGTCGCCCAAGCCAGTAGAAGGATCGATGTGGACCTTGATGATCGCGTCGGGGTTCGTCTCTACGACCTCCTCGATTTCTGTTCCACCCTCGGCCGAGACCATCAGGACCAGCTTGGACTGTTGACGGTCCAGCAGGACGGCAGCGTAGATCTCTTGAGCGATATCTGCGCCTGTTGTCACGAGGACGGTACCCACTGTGACGCCATCTTCCCCAGTCTGCTTTGTGACCAAGGTGTTGCCGAGCATCATCTCGGCCGCAGCCTGTACCTCTTCAATGGCACGGCAGAGCTGTACGCCGCCTTTTCCAGGTACATCCGCTTCGCCGCGGAGAACGCGACTTAGGGTGTCTTCGGACTCCATCTCCTTGAAGCGTCCTTTGCCTCGCCCACCGGCGTGAACTTGGGCTTTTACAACCCAGAAGTTTCCACCGAGCTCATTGGCGGCAGAGACTGCGTCAGTAGTGTTGGTGGCAGCGATGCCGGGAGGGACTTTGACGCCATTGGCGCGCAACAAGTCTTTTGCCTGATACTCGTGCAGCTTCATTGCTTGCCTCTTGAGTTTCGGTGTGGGTGCGCTGGGATTAGCCCAAGCGCTTGGGAAGTTGGTTCTCAGCAATGTAGGAGCACCGGTAAATCGGTACGCCGCGCCCGTTGCGCATGTGCACGCGTTCGTCGACGATCTGGGCAGTGATCCCTGCGATTCGGGCAAAGCCAAAGAGCAGTGTGTAGTAATCAGAGTCGGTGAGTCCGCTGGCATTCAGTAGAGTGCCGGAGACTGCGTCGACGTTTGGATAGGGGTTGGAGATCTTTGGATTCTCGCGCAGCACCTTCACCGCGCGCTCGCGCATTGCGAGAGCGGTCTGGAACAGCGGATCGTCGCCGCAGATCTCACGACCAAGGCCGTACTGAACCGTCGCTCTCGGGTCTTCTGCACGCAGTACCGCGTGTCCAAAGCCGAAGATCTTGCCTCCGGATGCCAGGGTCTCGCGAATGAACTTCTCGATTTCATCGGGGTTGGTGGTACCAACGGTCTTGACGAAGTTGAGGCACTCTTGGTTGGCTCGGCCGTGCAGGGGTCCGTACAGGCCGGCCATGGCTGCGGCGAGGCTGGTGTACTGGTCTGCATGTCCGGAGGCCACGGCCTTTCCGGTGAAGGTCGAGAGGTTGCCGCCACCATGGTCCATGTGGAGAATGTAGAAGGTCCGAAGAAGCTTGGTGAGCTTGGCTTGGTCCGCACCGGGCACGCCCATCATGTTTACAAAGTTCTCGACCAACCCGAGGCTTGGGTTGGATGGAATGGGCTCACCCCAGCCGGAACGGACGCGGAAGATCGTGGCGATGAGCTCCGCAGAACGAGCGATCAGGTTGAGACCGTCTTCGTAATAGTCACCGGTCTTGCCGGTCTTGCCGGTCATGCCCAATAGGGTGAGGCCGTTGATGAGCCACTCCATGGGGTGGCCACCTTTCGGGAGGGACTGAATGCAGGACATCACGGTAGGGTCGACGGTCGCGCGCGCTGCGAGATCCGCTTTGCAGGTGGCCAACTCGGAGTCGGTTGGCAGTCGCTTATTGAACAGCAAGTAGATCGCGGCTTCAGGGTCCAGGTTGGCCAAGTCCGCGATGGGGTAACCCACGTAGGAGACGCCCTCTTGGGGGTCGACCCGACTGGTCCGTACCTTGCCTACTGGAAAGCGGCGCAGACCTGTATTCAGGTGCTTGTTCGTGATTTCAAAGAGGACGGTGTCGTCGCTCATAGTGCTTGCTCCAAATTTCAGTGACAGTGGACATAGCCGACGAGACCGTTCTTCGCAGAAGGAAAAACGGTCCTTTGTCCATCATCTGTCAAGAAAATGACCCAACGCTTAGTCGGTATGGGTGATTCCCAGTCGGATTTGTCCAGATAGGTCCCGGTTGACGGCTTTTGCTGCCACCTTGATCGCATTTCGGATGGCCTGCGAGTTGGACCGGCCATGGGCCTTGATGACGACCTTGTTGAAGCCGAGGAGTGGGGCACCCCCGTATTGCTTCCAGTCCGTCATCGTTCGGAGCTGTCGAAGGCCTTGGGACAGCATCGTAAGCCCCAGCCGCCAAAGAAATTTTCTCGCGTAGGCATCTTTTGCCAGGTCCGTCACGACCTCGGTGACCCCCTCCAGCATCTTGAGTACAACATTGCCGAGGAAACCGTCGCAGACCACAACATCCACGGTGCCACGGGGCAGATCCAGGCCCTCCACGTTGCCGGCGAAGTTGATCTGGGGGTGGTTGGTGAGGATCTCGTGGGCCTCAATGATCGCCGCCGTCCCTTTGTTGGATTCCGTACCATTGGAGAGCAGGGCCACCGATGGGTTGGGATTGTCGGATATGATTTTTGCGTAAGCGGAACCCATGATGGCGAAGCTGACCAGGTCCTCGGCCGTGGCTGAGAGGGTGGCGCCCACGTCGAGCAGCAGCGCGAAGGGATCATCCTTGGGCCCGTGGCGGTGCTCCGTTGGGTGGACTGCCGCCAGTGCGGCCCGACGGATGCCTGGCAGTCTCTCCAGGTGCTGTGAAGCCGCGAGTATGGTCGCTCCTGTGTGACCGGCACTGACCAGGGCATCGCCATGCCCCTGTGCGAGCATCGCCATGGCTACAGAGATGGAGCAGTTGGGTCGTTCCTGGAGGGCCTCTTTGGGTGATTCGCTCATTGCGACTACACCATCAGAGTGAACCACTTGAAGTTTTCGTGGGTCGTGTTGTCGCTCGCCGAGGGCGTGAGTGATGGCATCTGCATCACCTACGAGTACCATCTGGATGTCGTTTTCTTCGAGAGACAGGTGAACCACACCATCGATCACGGTTTCTAAGCCGAGATCCCCACCCATTGCATCTACGACTACTCGAACCATGGGTGTGTTCTAACCGGATGAGCCACAAGGACGAGATCGGTTCTTGGTCGCTATGAAGGCGAGTCCATCTGTTCCAGGACATCCACGCGACTTCGAAGCTTCTTGTTTTCATCCCGCAGTTGGTCGAGATCTCGTCGGAGCTGGCCGGTAGGTCCGCCAGCTTTGTTGTTTTTGTTGATCCGCTGGATCGCCTCGTAAGCGCTGCGTCGAACCCGTCCGTCGGACTGTCCCTCGTGGATGGAGCGAAGCACTGGAAGACCTGCGGGCGAGCCTGCGCTTCCGAGTGCGGAAACGGCGGTGTACTTCAGTCGGAAGCTGCCGGCCTGCACAAGCTCGATCAGCCGGTCCACGGCCTGGGTTCGTACCGACTCAACGTCATTGGCCATGCGTCCCAAGCTGGCAGCAGCCGTGCAGCGCGCGCGCTCGGGCTTTTCAGGTTGGGTCCAGTCCAAGAGGTGCTGAATCACCGCAGGGTCCCGGGTGAGGGCCAAGCCTTCCAGCATCCGACATGGAAACACCGCACCCCAGCACGGCCGCTCTGCGACCTCGAGAGCGAGCTCGATGGATCCCGGAGCCTTTAGGCGACACAAGGAACGAATTGCGCTGCCTTCCACTTGGAGAGAGGGGTCACCGTTCTTGGCGATTTGGGTCAGGGCTTCAATCACATCCGGATGGGAAGGCACGTGCCCCAAAGCATCCACGATGGCCGCTCGGGCCTTGGAGTGCTCGTCCTTGGTGGCAGTGAGGAGCGCCAGCCGTGCGGCATCGGTACCGTGTTTGCCGAGCAGTCGAGCGATCTCGATGCGCACACCCCAGAAACTGTCTTCCTTGAGGGCGCTGGCGAGGGCGTCGACCGCTTTGGGTGAGCCATCCTTTATCAAGGCCTTCGCCGCGCGGATTCGGCCGACGACACAGGAGTCACCCTTCACAGAGGCGATCAATAGCTTTCTGGAGCCCTCGACCGTCATGTTGGACAAGAAGCGGAAGCCATGGTCAATCTCGACCCGCTGGGGCTCTTTGGCCATTGGGATCGCCCAAGTTCGGCTGCGCTCACTCACAGGCAAGGTGACGTGGTTCTCGCCGTCGGCCGTGACCACCAGGAGAGACAGTCCGAATCGGTAGGCTTCAGGTGTGCCTGTGCCCTTCTGGCGCTGTGTCACGGTGACTTTCAGTAGTCCCTTGGTCCACGACGTCTTCACGGTGAGGGCAGGGTGGCCAGCGCTCAGAACCCAGTCCTGGAAGAAGCCGTCGAGGTTTCTTCCGCTGGCCTGCTCGAGGGCAACCTGGAAGTCCCGGGTGTGCACCGTTGAGTGAGCGTTGTCGTGCAGGTACTGCTTGACGCCTTCCCAGAATGCTTCTTCGCCGAGCTCAGTGCGCAGCGTGTGAACCACCAGCGCACCCTTTTCGTACAGGTGCCGATCGAACATATCGATGGGCTCCTTGAAATGATAGCTGACGATGGGGCGCTTGTAGCGACTGGCACACTCAGACAAGTAGTTCTTGAGGTCTCCGTACAGGTGGTACATCGCCTCATCGATTCCGAGATCGTGGGTCTTCCAGAGGACCTCTGAGTAGGTGGCCCACGCTTCATTCAGGTAGCCCTGGGACCAATCCTGACAAGTCAGAAGATCCCCGAACCATTGGTGGGCCAATTCGTGGGCGATCAAATCCTCGGCATCCCAATCGATCGCTGCGCGCTCGTCGGTCAGCACGAGATCGGTGAGTGTGGTGGCTGCAACATTCTCCATGCCACCGAAGATGAAGTCGTGGACGATCACTTGGTCGTAGCGAGGCCAGGGGTATGGGTGACCGTAGCGCTTCTCGTAGAACTCGATCATGCGTGGCGTCTTGCCGAAGATCCGTACAAAGTCTTCATCGGACACGCCGGCGGGTGCCAAGTACCGAACTGGAAGCGTGGAGTTTGGGTCCGTGTAGATGTCGAACACGCCCACGCAAACGGTAAACAGGTAGGAGGGCATGGGGTGAGCTTGGTCCCACTTCCAGGTGTTGCCCTCGGTTCCCATGAATTGGCCGTTTCCGATGGCTTGCATGCCCTCTGGAACCGTGAACTCCAAGGACCAAGTGCACTTGACCGAGGGGTGGTCAACGCATGGGAAGAAAAAGTGCGCGTCCTCATCCTGGCACTGAGACCAGGCCATCTTCTGACGGTCGGGCTCGGCTATGGTGGGCCCGGTGAAGTACATGCCGCGGGTGGGTTTTCCGTGCCAGCGGATGGTGATCGTCTCGCCGCTTGGCTTCACGCCATCGACGGTCAATTTGCCATCCGATTCACTGTAATCAAGCGCTTGCCCGCCACTGTTCTCGATGCTGTCGAGGATCAGATCATCAAAGTCCAAGACGACAGCGCCCATGCCCACTGGCAGGGGCTCGATTTCGAGCGTGGCTTCGCCTTGGAGTTGGCCAGCGATTGGATCGATGTTCAGGCTCAGGCCAATGTGCTTCAAGCGGAAACCGAGGTCGGGCGCATAATGAGGTTGTACCCCCGGTTCTGCAAAACTTGGTGCACTGTCGAAGGCAAAGCCGAAGAAGGCGGCCTCTAGGCTGAGAGACTTATCAGTGAGAAATTGATTGGCCATGACGCCCCCGAAGCAGGATCGGTGGATATCGCAGCGGCAGAGGTAAAGCCAATGCCGGATGCTGGATGGCGAACCATACTCTGAGCCTGAGGCTCAGGCTTTCTCGGCCGGGGTCCGGGATGTCGGCAACAGCACGTAGCCGGTCTCTTGGTCACCGAGGTAGGCACAATCTTCGGGGCCTCGGATGTTCAGATAGGCAGCGGTATATGCACAGAGGACCGCCTCGAGGCGTTCTTCGAGCTCACCGATGCGACTTCCATTGCAGGACGGAAGATCGGCTTCGATGAGTTCATCGAGGGCACTCGAGTCGATCATGGGCGGGTGCGCTGCGGTGAGCATCGTGTCGATGTTCTCACGGTATCGGGCGACTGCGTCTTTTCGTGCACCAACAGGGCCTGCTTTGAGGCGAATTGGGCGCTCCACTCCGAAGAGAAGAACTTGCGTAGCCTGGTTGTAGGTCTCGACGACCCGGTCGCCTTCAGCGGAAGGATCCGGATCGAAACCCATGCGCATCAACGCTCGGCCAATTGTCCGAGGGTGCGACGCGTTGACCAGGTTTACTTGGTATTCATCGACCTGGTGCATACTGAAATGCTCGTGCAGTTGTGCATCGCAGGGTCGCTGACCGCTCTGGTTCTCAACGATGATGGGAGCGTTGACCGCGATGGTCACGCCGTCCCGACCACGGTTGCGGGCGATCCAGGAGAGGATGTCTTCGTGTGCCCTCAGGGAGCAACTCGACACCAATTTTAGGCCATCTTCATGCAATTCCAGCACCGCACCACCCGAGGAGTGGCGGGGCGCCCAAGCGAGGTCAAGGCCAAGGAAACGGGGGGGGCGGGGACGACGACTCACTGTGATTCCTTCCAACGGCGCATCAGTCCAGAGAGGGTTTGAGATAGGGCGGGTAACCGGTTCCCACCAGAACGCGACAGTTCAACCAAACCTTGGGTGACGTTCAGGAGCGCTTGGTTGTATGGATACCACCATATTTCGGGGTTCTTGGAGCGATCTACGAGCACTGTACGTGGTCTGGTCATCTCGTATAGAGCGAAGCGAGAGTTGGTCACTCCAGAGCCAGAATCCTTGGTGCCGGTCCACGCTGCGGATGCGAGTGCGCCCGTAAAACTGTGGTTGTTGATGGTGATAACTCCGCAGTCGAAGTTCTCTGCGATGGCTTCTCCCAGGTCGGTATCTGAGGTCCAGACGCTGGTGGTGAGACCGAAGTTGGTGTTGTTCACCAACCCAGGCAGCTCGTCGAGTTCATCGAAAGCCACGATGGGAAGGACTGGGCCAAAGGTCTCGTCGGTGAGCACCGTGGCTCCGAGCGGAACATCGGTGAGCACTGTGGGTGGATGGTAGAATCCGGGTCCCGTGTCTCCGCCGCCGGCGGCGAGTGTGGCGCCAGCAGCCAGGGCCTCAGCGATATGTTTGGCCACCAGATTAAATTGAGCTTCGGTGACCAATGGTCCCATGTCGATCCCGGGTCGCAGGGCCTCGGTGCGCTGCACGACAGCCGCCACGAAGGCATCCAGCACTCCCCGCTGTACATAGCACCGCTCGACTCCGGCGCAGTTTTGGCCAGCGAAACCAAATGCGGCCCAGGTGATCCCCTGCGCTGCCCGCTCGATGTTGGCGTCTTCTAGCACCACAGCGGCATCCTTTCCTCCCAGCTCGAGGGCTGAAGTGATGCCTTGGTTCGCAGCGGCCTTGGCCACAGAACGTCCGCTTTGTACGCTTCCGGTAAAAAATACGGCATCCACACCCGCGGACACGATTGCGGCCCCATGCTCTCCGTCGCCTTGAATGCACGTCACCAGCCCGGGCTCCAGGTGTGCATCGAACAATTCGGTGAGCAAGGCTGCGCTCTTGGGTGTGTGCTCTGAGGGTTTCCAGACCACGGCATTGCCGCTTAGGACGGCAGGTACAATCGTTCGCAAGGGGATGGCGACGGGGAGATTCCAGGGGGTGATCAGTCCGATTACGCCCTTGGGTTGAAGGCGAACCCATCCCCGCTTGCCGGGGTAGTTGATCGGGTTGAGGTCGATTGGCGTCGCAGTGAGTAGATCGTCGATGTGACTGAGCCACCATCCGAAGAGTTCGTGATTCGCTACGATCTCCGCGGTCCAGGCCTCACCAGGAGGACGGCCGCACTCTTGGGCCAGCAGCTCGGCGATATCGCCAGCGTGGGCAAGAAATGCTTGGTGCAGCGCGGACACGGCTGCTTTCCGGTCTTTTAGGCTTTTATCAAACCAGCGCTGCCCGGCGACTCGGGCTGCCTGAGTCCGGCGGGGAATTTCCTCGATCGGTGTGGCGGGTACGGTGCCTGAGGCATCGCCCGTACGTGGATCGATGCAGTGAATCTGACCGTCGGAGATGTGTGTCATTCAGCGCGCTCGCAATCGTTTACTGGAGGTGTAGAGCCCCGCGAGCATACCGAAGCCCAGCAGTCCTTGAACGGCACCAGCAGCGTTCATGGCGCCGATGATGCTGGATTCTTGCAATGGGACGGCCTGGCCCAAAATAAACTCGGTGTAAGTGCCCACGACCATGTAGCGATCGAGGGTGATGGCCCACAGGCCGCACCACAGCAGCACGCCACTGCCGAGAACCGATGCAGCGGCGAGTCCTCGGCTGCGCTGCAAGAGCACGGCGGTCAGTGTGTGGCCGGAGAGTGCGGCCATTACCAGCGCCAAGCCAAACACGGCCTGGACCATTCCCATGGGCAGGGTGTCGGCAGGGATCATGTACGACAGCATCCAGTCGGCCGCATTGGTGCCAAACCAGGACACGGAAGCCCAAAAGAACAAGGCGTACCCCACCGCCAAGCCCGCACCGGGGCCAAATGGGTTCGGTTTCGCGCACACCAATCTGCGCCTGCCCGCAAATGCGATCAAGCTGCCCAGGGTGAACAAGAAAGGGGGGTCGATGATGAAGGTGGTGTACCTCCTGCGTGGTCAACGCGTGGTCCCACCACTTTAACCGAAAGGACCTTCCTGGGTGCGAAAGGAAGTTCGCACCCAGGAAGGTTCAACCGCGAAACTCAATTCCCAATACCTAAAGTTTAATCTACCTTACATGTTGTCATGTCAAGCGAACGTGGGGTGTTGGCATGGGCGTTGCATTGGTTTGAGTCGACGCAGCATCCCGTTTGCTGCGGCCCGGGCGATATGTCCGGACCCCTGAAAACGAAAGTTGGCTCGCCAAAGTTCAGACAGGAAACCCAACCCAATCAAGGAAAAACCCATGAAGAAGTTGTCACTCGTTGCAATCGCTCTCTTTTCAACCTCGGCCGTTGCGACCGATGCGCGCACCGCTGCACATCAAAACAACGCAGGCATGTCGGATGACACCGATTATCGGTCGTATTTTTCGCGCACCGACAACTCGAAAAAGGACAGCGTCTGGTTTGATTTGGACAATGCTGGAACGGGTGTTCTCTCCGGTGCATATCGCGCCGACGGCCGCTCTATGACCCTTGCGCAGGGAGTTAATGCTACAAACATGGGCTACTACTCTGCAGATGGCGACACTGGTTATGCGGTCGGCTTGGAGCTCGTCAATATGGAAACCTTCACCGTGGGTGGTGGTTACGGAATGAGCTCTGGCGACAACGATATGGCCTTCTATGGAAGCCTGGCGAAGAGTGCCGATATCATGGGCCTTAGTGCCGGTGTTCGCAGCCGTGACCTTAGCCAGTCCGATGTCACCGTCTGGGGCGCTCAAGTAGACCATAACGAGCTCGGAAACACCCTTAGTGGTGGCTACGGTATGGGTATGCGCTACAAGACCGATCGCTCCAAAGCGGCCGTGACCGTCGGCCCAGCGTTGAGCGTTGCAATGCCAGAAGGCGGCGACATGGCCATCGACCTGCACATTGCTGACGTGAATATTGCTGGTGAGTTCGCTCTGAACGACTGGTTCGGTCTTCGTGGCTCTGTGGTCTCTGGGCTCGCTTTGGTCGACCCGACCGGTGAGCTTGACTTGGCCACCACCGGCGTGGCTCCAATGTTTGGCGCGTCTTTAGACTTCGAGGGTGCGGACATTGACCTTGTCATTGACCCGAACAGCGTGATGAATGGACCGTACTTCTTGACCGGTGCCGCTTCGGCCCCAGCCGTCCACATGTCGGCTCGCTTCGACATCTGATCGAAACCACGTGAATAGAAAAGGCTCACCTCTCGGGGTGGGCCTTTTTTTGTTTGAACCCTATGAGCGCTGGTCCATCCAATCGTGGATGGCGCTCCATACATGATCTGGGGCCTTTTTCCCGAGCACGATGTCCAGGTGACCCCAGTGAGTGAACCCGTCGGAGTCATCGAGCACTTTTAGGGTCTTGTCCTCGCTCCCAGAGCGGTCAAAAGCAGCCTTGCCCTCTTGAGGGAACAGCATTGAGTCCCGGTCACCGACCATGATCAGACAGGGGGTTGTCGAAGCGTGCCAGCCTTCATCCCAGGGAACGTTGTCGGTATGGGCCCAGGCTGCCATCTCTTGCCATACCCGAACAGGAATGTAGTCAAAGCCTCGCCGCATTCGCTCTTTGGCCAGCTCTGGTTCCACACTCCCTGGCCACCAACCTGCGATGGGCATGCCATAGGCCGCCAGGTCCATCAGGGGAAACATCCGGGCCAGAACGCGCCCGGTGAGGCCCGTGTGGACTTGAATGTCTCCAACCCCGATATTGTTTGGGATCTTTTGCGAGAGTCGGATGATGTTGGGTATGAGCCAGCCGGCTTGTCCGAAGCGGTACAGTCCGCCAATGCCGATGACCCCTCGGGTTGTCGGTTCACCCTCGCTAAAACCCACGGCAGCATAGGCCACGCTCGCCCCGAGAGAGTGCCCGATCCAGTACGCCGGTTCGGGTAGGGCCTCGGCAAAACGGGTGAGGTCGGTGGGATAGTCATCAAATGTGGTGGCCTTGGTGTGGCTTCGGCGGCGGCTGCGACCATGGCCGCGAAGCTCAAGGTTCCAAACATCCCAGCCCTGTGCGGCGAGCCAAGCCGACATGGAGCGGGTTTCGGTGTGCCAGGAGAAGCGGTTTTGGGCAAACCCGTGAACTAAGACGATGGGCGGGCGACTGGGGCCGTCAGGGAGCGTGCTCCGCTCGGCCCAGAGGGGCTCGGACCCTGGCAGCTCTACTACTTGAATGCGCAGCTCGGCGCGCTCATCTTTGTGAACCGTTTGGATATGAATGCCGTCCTCGTGTACGACAAATGGGGCGCTCACCCCTGAACTCATGCGAGTGCCGCCGCCACCTCAGCCACGTTGTCAGCGTTTCCGATGAACAACGGGGTCCGGGCATGGAGCGCTCGGGGCTCAACATCGAGAATGCGTGTGTCTCCTGTGGACGCAGCACCGCCGGCGGCCTCGACGATGTAGGCCAAAGGAAAGGCCTCATACAGCAAACGCAGCTTGCCTTCGGGGTTGGACTGGGTGGCTGGGTACATGAACAGACCACCCTTGATGAGGTTTCGGTGGAAGTCTGCGACGAGTGAGCCGATGTATCGTGCCCGATAGCCCTCACCTGAGCGCTTCAGTCCATCCACATAGTTGCGTAGCTTCTCGTCCCAGCTGTACGAATAGGCCTCGTTCACCGAGTAGGTGTTGGCCTTGGGGGTCAGGCGGATGTCTGGGTGACTCAGAAAGAACTCTCCGACCATGGGGTCCAAGGTGAAGCCGTTGACGTGGCCGTCCATGGCCAAGACCAGCACGGTTCCTGAACCGTAGACCACGTACCCAGCGGCCACAAGCTCGGTACCAGACTGGAGGATATCCTCAGCAGTGGCTGTGGTTCCTTCTGGGGAGACCCGTCGAAATATGCCAAAAATGGTTCCGATCGTGGCATTGACATCAATGTTGGAGGAACCATCGAGGGGGTCCATACAGAAAATGTACCGCCCAGAATGAAAACGGTCAGGCGTAAGAGTGGCCTCCGCGTCTTCTTCAGACAAAATTGCCGCACAGACGCCTGGGTGTTCAAGCGCCCGCTTGAAGGCTTCGTTTGCGTAAATGTCGAGCTTTTGAACGAATTCGCCCTGGACGTTCATCTCTCCGGTGGCACCGAGCATTCCTGCCAGACCCGCGCGATTTACCCGGGCAGAAACCAGCCGGGATGCGAGACTCACTTGGGTGAGCAGAGTTGCGAACTGGCCTGTGGCGTCCGTGTGCTCCTTTGTGGTCTCGAAGATGAACCGATCGAGTGTGGTGCCTTCTTCAAACTGCCGTTGCATGACCGTCTCCCATGGGGCCCAATCGGTAACCCGAAGCGGGTTGTTTTGCAGTGGAAGCCAGTATGGAGAGAAAGCAACCGTTATTCGGACTGGCGGTGGTATGATGGGGCATGATTCGATGTTTTTGCTTGGTTGGGGCGCTTTCAGCGCTTTCAGCATGCCGCAGCACTGCGGAAGTTAAGGGCCGCGAAGTACAGACCGTGCACGACGGTGTGGATGATTCGGCCGCTGGGACGGTGTCACCGCCCAATGACTACGACGGTGGGGACCCAGTCGGCCCCATCGGTGTGTGGTCGGACTGTACGGGCGAATTGGTGCTGATGGATGGTGCATTCACATGGGAAGGCATGTTGGGCGGGTGCTCCCTCAGTGGGTCCACCAAGATGGAAGGCGACTCATTCGTTATGCAAGTGGGAGACCTCTCACCCTGTAGTCGGCCCCCTTGGTGGTTGGAGATCTTTGAGGCGGGCCCCGCCGAGTTCGCTGCATCTGTGTCCGGGAGTCGACTTACTTTGGTTCCATCTCAAGCTGTCCAGACGACCCGAGTGGCTCATTTTGAAGAAAATCTTCAGTCTGATTGGTGGCTGTTGACCTCGGCGGAGGGTGACATCACCCACGCGCTCATTTGTTCCGTTGAGGGAGTCTTCTTCAGTGGATTCTATGAGGACCCAGTCGAGACCTGTGAGTTTCTTTCCTGTTCGGGTCAGATCTTGGGAGTCTCCTATTCCGGAACAGAGGAATACTGGTCTACAGTCACCGGTGGTAATTGTCCTGGAGGTGGAGTCGTGACCGTGGAAGCTCGCAGCGATGTGTCCTTGACGGGGCGGTACTTCGCATCGAACTGTGCGCGTATTTTTCAGAGCACGTTCACGGGTGCCCCACTGTAGCTGGGTCAGAACCGTGGGTGTGCTGTTCTCACCTCGTATGCAAAAAACCCGCCGCGACCTCAAGGGCCTCGGCGGGTTTTGAGCCATATGGCCGTCGACGGACTACTCAGCGGGTGCTTCAGCGGGTGCTTCAGCGGGTGCTTCAGCGGGTGCTTCAGCGGGAACCATGTCCATCGCACCCTCCATGGCTACAAAAAATACGCAGGCTTCTTCGCTTACGCAGCCAGTCGTGTGTACCTCGCCGCCAATCTGGGTCCAGTACGATCCTGCACCCATCGCATCCGCACCGTGACTGACGGAACCGGCGACAACAACACCGCTGTACGTCGCGGAGTGAGAGTGCTTCGGTGATGTGGCACCAGCAGGGAAGCTGACAAGAGCGGTGAAAGGACCGGTCGTCATGTCACCGGAGGTCTGGTGCATTCCAGGGCCTTCGGGCTGCTCGGGGTTGATGGGGCTGTATACGACGTCTGCAGCTGCAGTCACCGTCATGGTCGATGCCTCGGCAGCAGCCTCGGCGGGTGTGGTGCCCATCGCTCCATCCATGCGGCCAACAAAGATACAGTCGACTTCTCCTGTGCAGCCCGTGTAGTGAGCCTCATCAGCAGCCTGTATCCACAAGGAGCCCGCGGTGATCGCAGTGGCGTCTTCAGCGGTCCGGCCATTGGTGACCGTGCCGGAGAGGACAATGCCTTGCATGGTGGCTGGATGGCTATGCAGTTCGGATGCGCTGCCGGCTGGAAGCTTGACGATCGCAGTGAACGCGCCTTCTTTCGGGTTGCCACTGACCAGGGTCATCATCGGTCCTTCTGGCTGGTCGGCGTAGACGGGCATCCACTTGGCATCAGCGGCATTCGTCGCTGACGATGTCGGTGCCGGAGCGGGAGCCGGTGCTTCGACAGCAGCCAGTTCGGGCGCAGCGGTTGGTGTCGTGGCCTTGGGGCCGCAGCCACCGATGAGGAGTGTGAGGGCGGATAGAGAAAGTGTGTTTGACATGGGTACCTCCAGTTGGATTTTGTGCCGCCCCGTGTAAATGACACAGAGCCAAGGGGCTACCCAGAAGTCCATATTAAGCACAAAGATAGGTCACTATTGTTGGTTAATGGTGACCATGACTGAGCAATTCCGTTTTGCTGGATAGCCATAGGTTTACTGGCTGCACCCCATTCATTTAGAGCAAAGGCGCCTATTTCGTCGCACTCGGAAGCCGATGGTCAGGCCCAGCAGCAGGAGACTGAACCCTTTGATGGGCGGGGCCGTCGCAACGTGGTGACATCCAGACGACTTGCTGGCTCGGGCTGATTTCGGCGTATCTGGTGGACCTTCCACCTCGAACGCGGAGGGCAGTACATCGCTTCCCCACTCGGTGGAAAGCTCGATGTCGTGGGTGCCAACAGGCAGTGCGCTGGGAGAGCGGCCGGTGATCGTAGTCTCACCGACCACTTCCACACCGACCATTGCAAGGCCACCGATGGTGACGGAAGCCGCGGGAGTGAAGGCCGACCCGATGAGGACCACATCGGCCGCCTCACCATGGGTGGCTTTCGCTGGGGTGACGGACGTCAATGTTGGGTCTGCGTCGGCATCGGCATCTGCGTCGGCATCGGCATCGGCATCGGCATCGGCATCGGCATCGGCATCGGCATCGG
>CAWVVG010000011.1:0-23893 GCA_963932775.1 uncultured bacterium | reverse complement strand
AGCGTCGCCGTATTTCTGGTTCTCCACGAACGATGGCTGCATCTTCAGGACAAAAAGCAATCGCTCGAAGGACTTCAAACCAGTCATTTAAGTCATGACAGAGAGAGCCATCCATCTCGAGGCGACGCCCACCATCTCCCCAACGCCAACCCAGTTTTCGTTTGCCCATTGTGGACTGGACGGTGCCAGAGACTCGTGCTTGGTTCGCGCCATGGCAAATCCAACGACGAGCACGTGGCTCTCGGAAGCTCTTCAATGTGCCCAGCAAATGCACAGCTTCCAATACGTTCGATTTGCCATGCCCATTGTCGCCGTGGACAACCACAAGGGGTGCATCACAAACAATTCGAGCGTCAGCGAGATTTCGCCAACCGGACACCGAGAGCTCTGTGAGTCTCACGGAAGCATTCGCTCAGTCCAAACGAATCGGCATCACCACAAACTGACAGTCGTCACGTTCTGGAATCCGCACAATGCATGGATCAAGGGGCTCGCCCATTTCAAGAACAAGCTCGCTTCCTGTGGTGTGGCGCATGATGTCTTGAAAGTAGGCAATATTGAATCCAGTGTTGAATTCATCTCCTTCAAAAATCGCACCTACCTCTTCTTTTGCATTCCCCAAATCAACGTTCTGGGCGGAGAGCACAAGCTTGTCTGACTCAAAACCGAACCGTACCGAATGATTCCTATCCGAGGCAACAATAGAAACCCGCTTGAGGGCATCTGAAAAAGCACTACGGTCCAAGGTCATCCGTCGCTTAAAGACTGCAGGGAGTATCTGTCGATAGTCTGGAAATTCGCCATCTACCAAGCGGACCATCATGGTGACGCCATCGGTTTGAAATGTGGCTGAGCGCTCGCCAAAAGCAATATTCCAAGCGTTTGAGTCGCCATCACAAAGCTTCCGAACTTCATCGAGTGCCTTGCGTGGCAGCAGCATCCTGCGACCCATGGTGAACTCACCGGTGTACGGCGACTCAGAGTAGCTGAGCCTCGAACCATCTGTGGCCACCATTCGCAATCGACCCTCACCATTTTCAGCAGTGATTTCCTCCAAGTGAGCTCCATTGAGCCCATAGCGACTGTCATCTGAGCAGACCGCGTACAAGGTTTCAGAAATCAATCTATGCAGGGTAGTTCCTGCTACATTCAGCGTCGCTTGATCGTCCCGAGAGGGTAGGGGTGGATAGTCTTCAGCACTCATTCCAACCAAATGAAATTCACTCTTTCCTGAGTGAATAGCGAGTCTGTTTCCGGCTTCTACTTTGAAGTGAACCGTGGACTCAGGAAGATGACGGGCCACCTGAAATAGATTCTGTGCGTCGACAGAGATTTCACCAGGGGTCTCGACTCGAGCCACATAGTCTGCGACAAGCGATACCATCGTGTCGGTAGCGGTCAGCCGAAGCGTGTTGCCTTCAGCACTGAGTAAAACATGAGCGAGTGCAAGGTTTGTGGTACGGCGTTCAACAATGCCTTGTACTCGACTCAAACCGCGAATCAGTTCTTCCCGATCAATGATGAGGTTCATGGCTTCTCCAGGAGCTGCGTTCTAAGGACTAGTTTAAAATTAAGATCTTTGGATCAGTAGTAGATCCATAGGGCCTGTGGATATATTGATATTCGAAGAAAGTCTAACTATTTTAGTCATTTGAGCGTGGTCCACTGTGTGGATTGAACTGTGGATTGACTGGGATTAGAACGGAAAAAGTAGGGGGTGAAGAAAAACACTCTAAACACTTCGCAGAAGATGCATAACCAATCCATGGGTTGTCCACGGGTTGTCCACAAGCCTCAGAGGCCTCGATGAATGTTTCGTTCGAGTGTTTGGACTGCAGAACGCATGTCTACATCGACTTTTACAGCGGCTCGAATCTTCTTTACAGCATGCTGAACAGTCGCATGATCGCGGTTTCCAAAGATTCGGCCAATCTCTGGAAATGAGTGTTCTGTGAACTTTCGAATCAAAAACATTGCAACGTGGCGGGGTCGAACCAGCTGTTTCAGCCGTCTGGCCCCCTTCAGGTCCGTCACTTTGACATTGTAGAAGTTGGCTACGGTTGCCATAATGTCTTCAGCGTTGACCGACTGTGGAGTATCGTTCAGCATGCTGGAAAGGTGTTGTCGTGCCACATCGACGGTCAAGACCCCAGGCCTAAGACGCATGACGGCATTCAAGCGATTGACAGCACCCTCGAGCTCACGCACATTTCCATGAACCCGTGTCGTTATCCACTGTGCCACTTCGTTTGAGATATCCAACCCTTGGAGCTCTGCTTTCTGACGCAGAATCGCCAACAAGGTTTCCATATCAGGGGCTTGTGTATCTGCCAGCATTCCAGATTCGCAGCGTGTCCGTAGCCGGGGCGCAAACCCTCGGATTTCCTTGGGCAGCACATCTGCAGTGAACACAATCTGTGTGCCCCTCTCATTGAGCCACTCGAAGGTATGGAACAATTCCTCTTGGGTGCGTTCCTTGCCACTGAAAAACTGGACATCGTCTATCAGCAGAACGTTGGCCTGCTTCCGGTAGCGATCTCGGAACTCTGGCATTCTGCGATATCGAAGTGCATCAATGAGTTCATTGGTGAACTGTTCGGCCGTCACATACACGATGTTGGCTTCGGGATTCGTTTGTCGGATTCTATTTCCGATGGCGTGAACCAGGTGGGTCTTACCCAGGCCGGTGTCTCCGTAGATGAACAAGGGGTTGTACTGGGGTTCGCCGGGTGAATCGACTGCAGCGAGCGCGGCTGCATGGGCAAATTCATTGGACTTGCCGACCACGAAGTTCTCGAAGGTCTTGTCCGGAGATACACCTGGAATCGCGTTGCACTCTTGAATGTCAGGCTTAACGGAAGCGTGGGTCTGCTCAGGCTTTGTTTCGTTGTCCTTTGTGGCGACGTGAAATTGAAGTCGAACGGGGCGACCTATGACTTTCTCGAGTTCCTTATTGAGCGTCGGGCCATAGTTCGCAGCAACCCAATCTCTGTAGTACCGGTTGGGTACTTCGAGATTTACGGATTCATCTTGAATGGAACCCAGCTGTATCGGCCGGATCCAGATTTCAAAATTCTGTGCGCCAAGTTTTTCTCGGAGGGACCCTTGAACCAGGGACCAGAGCTGATCTTTTTGCACACGTATGCCCACAACGCCTGATGGCGAAGAATTCAGTTTCATAAGAGGAAAACCAGCGGTGAGAACCCCGTCGATTCAGCACTTCTGCAGGGTAACAAGGATCACCCAAGATTATCAATGGGTGGGTGTACACCTAAGTATCAGCAGTCTCGTAGAGAAATTCGTCTATATTACAGGTTTAACCTAAGTTATAAACAAATATGGAAAACATGCACTTTTTTTCCAATTTCTCATTGGGATCTTTGGATCTCATCAATAGGCTGACCAAGGTTTAACCTGGGTTTTTTAAGTTTCCCCTAGGGATTTCCACAGGTGTTCCACGTGAAACTATCCTGTGGAAGGTTCTCGCCCGCGCGAGAGAACAAATGGATGTTTGGTAAACACTCTTGCCTGTAAACGATCGACAGCATAAGCAGCAGCTTCTCGGCGGGTCCATTGTTTTGGTCAGCGCCCCTGCGGATAAATCAATCACGCTTCGTGAATGATTCTCTGCGAACGGAGGTTCTAAATGAAGCGTACATATCAACCAAGCAAGATCAAGCGTAAACGGTCCCACGGTTTTCGGGCTCGCATGAAAACGGCCGGCGGACGCAACGTCATTCGTCGTCGTCGGGCAAAGGGTCGTAAGTGCCTGGTCCCAACGGTGTCTAGCAAGCGCAGCTGAGGATAGGTCGCTGGGACTCCCGGGCCATCAGCGACTGCGAAAGTCAGCTGATATTCAGTGTGTTCAGCGGTCCGGTTCTCGGATTCGTCTTCAGCGTGTGTTGATTTTCTACACACGAAACGAATCTGACAAGACTCGGGTGGGGTTCACTGTCAGTCGCAAGGTTGGAAATGCTGTGGTTCGAAATCGAGTCAAGAGATGGCTTCGAGAAGCCGTCCGCCATCAAATGGCAGACATTCCATCCGGTGTGGATGTCGTTGTGATCGCACACCCTCAAGCTGCCCAGGCAAATCTAAGACTGCTTTCCCGGGAGCTCTCCCAGGGGTGGTCCAGGATGGCAAAGCAATGATAGCCGTCTTTTTTTCATGGATCATAAAGGGCTATCAGCGACTCATTTCGCCACTGATGCCTCCAGCATGTCGTTTTCACCCATCGTGTAGCCAATACGCGGTTGAAGCGTTGCGTTCCCATGGCGCCCTGAGTGGTGGAACCATGGCTACATTCCGCATTCTTCGATGCAACCCCCTGTTCCCAGGTGGAATTGACATGGTGCCTGCACCCCGAGGAGAGTCCCATGCAAACTGATCAAGAACGCCGAACCATCTTGGCCGTTGGGCTTAGCCTTTTGGTTTATATGGTCTACCTTCAGTGGTTTGCTCCTCCCATCGCTCCCGTTGATATGGTGGCGAGTGTGGACGATCTACAGGTGCAGACTGCGGATGTGGAGGGCGAGGGATCAGAGAACTCGGCTCCATCGGCCTCTGAACCCGTCCCTGCAAGCGCAGGAATCGACATAGCGGGTTCGGTCGTGGAAGCGGAGGATGCAGCTCCACCGATTGAGGATCACGAGGCCTCTATTTATACAGACTCTTTCGAGGGAGTGGTTCACTCCAAAGAGGGTTCCCTCCGGTCCCTGCATTTGAAAGACTACAATGCCCAGCCTGTAGTCCAGCCGCTGTGGTCGCACATCATGTCCAAGTTCTCAGGTGGAACGGAGGAATGGGTGGCCTACCAAGGTGGGCAGGACCCAGAGACTCTGTTGACGGAAGAGGCCGCCTTCTTGATGGCCGGATCCGGCGATCTGGGTGCAGACCAGCAGTATGAGGTGACCCGAGCCAAAGGCGGTTGGGTTGCAGAGGGTCGGGTCCACGATGGTCTGCAGATCTCCAAGCACTACCAGCTGAGCAGTGATTCTCATTTGCTGGATATGGTGGTTCGATTCGAGAATCGTTCATCTCGTACCATTCGCGATCTGTGGGTGGGTATGGCCGATGTCTCAGATGGTGAGGATGCCGACCGCTTTGCCAATGTCACCCGTCCTTTCGCTTATGTGGAAGAAGACATTGAGCGGATCGATGATCTGAGCGATCTGGATGATGCAGATTACGAGCAGTTCGCAGGCAAGGTCGATTGGTTCGGGCTGGGCAACAAGTACTTTATGAGTGTGTTGTTGCCCCAAGACGGCACCGAGGGTCTGTGGGTAGTCGACCGGCTGCCGGACGACCGGATCGGCAGCTTTTTGCGCTTGGCTGAGCCCCTCGAAGCGGGGGACAGTCGAGAGGTTCGGTTCCAGGGCTATATGGGCCCCAAAGACATCGACATCACCGAACCTGTTGGCCAGAACCTGGACAGCTCGGTGGAGTTCGGAATCTTCGGTATGTTCGCCAAGATCTTGCTCATCATGATGAAGTTCTTTTACGGATTGGTTGGCAATTGGGGTGTGGCGATCATTCTGCTCACCATGTCGATCAAGGCGGTGTTCTTTCCCTTGATGCAGAAGCAGTTTGTGAGCTCCAAGCGGATGCAAGAGATTCAGCCCGAACTCAAGGCCCTGAAAGAGAAGTACAAGGACGACCAGACGGCTCAGACCAAGGCGACCATGGAGCTCTTTAAAGAGCACAAAGTCAACCCCATGAGCGGTTGTTTGCCCATGGTGATTCAGATGCCTGTTTGGTTCGCTCTGTACAATGTGATGCTTCAGAGCGTTGAGATCTATGGAAGCCAGTTCCTTTACTTGAAGGACCTCACGGGAGTGGATCCCACCGGTATCCTTCCATTACTGGTTACGGTGCTGATGGTCCTTCAGCAGAAGCTGATGCCCATGGGCAGCATGGACCCGATGCAACAGAAGATGATGCGGCTGATGCCGGTCATGTTCGGTATTTTTATGTTTACTTTCCCAGCCGGCTTGGTCCTCTACTTCAGCGTCAACAACTTGTTGACCATCGCGCAGCAGTGGTTCATTTACCGGAAAAAAGACGACGTCGTCCCTACGCCAAGCAAGGCGTAAGGACACCCAACCGGTGCACTACAGCACCCAGGAGAAATCATGAGCGAAAACGAAATCACGACAGAGGGCACCACAGTTGGTGAGGCCGTTCAAAAGGCCGCAGAGCTTCTCGGAGTTTCCAAAGAGGAAGTGGCGCACAAGTTTGACCGCGAGCACTTCCGAAACAACGCAGGGCGTACAGTTCCGGTTGATACTGTGAAACTGATCTGCTGGGCGGTAGAGCCTGTCGACAATTCCGGTGCACTCGCTGCGAAGGCATGGTTGGAAGGACTGATTGAAAAAATGGGCTTCCAGAGCACCGTGACCGCGCGGAATGTAAAGGACCAACGGGCCACCCTCGCTGTGGACTCAGAGTCTGCTCGCTTCTTGGTTGGCCGTGGAGGCAGCACCCTGGCTGCGATCTCCGATATGCTCATGGTGGCGATGGAAAAAGAGCATGGCGACTGGAACTTCAAGATTGATGTTCAGGGTGGCCAACGGGACGAAGGTCGGCGTGACCGTGGCGACCGTGACGATCGCAGCGACCGTGGCGATCGCAGCGACCGTGGCGACCGCAACGATCGTGGACCTCGTCGGGACCGCGGGCCTCGTCGGGATGCTCGAGGCGGCGGCGGCGACGAGCGTTGCTCCGAGCGAGACGTTGAAGAATTGAAGCGTTTGGCACGAAGTGTGGCAGAGGCCGTAGTCGAGGCCGGGGAAGCAGAAGTGATTCGCAAGCCCCTGAACTCGTTTGAGCGTCGCATCGTACACATGGAAATTGCGGACATGGCAGGGCTTGGAACGGACACCGTTGAGCAAGATGGTGAGCGGAAGATCCGCATCTTCATCGACAACGGTGAAGGCGCCAGCGCCGAGGCCTAGATGGACACGATCGTCGCATTATCGACCCCCTGGGGCCGGTCGGCGATCGGGTTGATCCGTCTCAGTGGACCGAACGCCCGAGACCTTGCGTCTCGGGTGTGCCCGGCGGGCCCACCTTGGCGGGCTCGAAGGGCGAGCGTTCGTATGGCCGTAGATGGGCTTGGCCATACCCTCGATGAGCTGCTTGTCATCTGGATGCCCGGCCCTCGAAGCCATACGGGTGAAGATGTAGTGGAGCTCTCCGGGCACGGGAATCCGGTGATCCTATCTTCAGTCATCGATGCACTGGTGATCGCGGGAGCCCGACCCGCTAGGCCCGGTGAGTTCACCCGGCGTGCTCTCGAGAATGGTCGCACCAATCTGTTGGGTGCTGAGGCGTTATCGGCCTTAATTTCAGCAAAGAGTCTTGCGGGCGCTCGAAGTGCTCGAGAGGGACTCAATGGAGGCCTGGAGAACACCAGTCAGGAGCTGCGAGAATCCCTCCTCGACATGGCAGCGGAGCTGGAGGCTCGGCTCGATCACCCCGACGATGATCTGAGCTTGGCTTCGGATGAGGATGTAGAGAAACAGCTTCGATTGTTGGCGACTCAAGCGACCCATACAGCGGATAGCTGGGCTTCGAGCCAGGTGCGGCTGGAGGGCGCTAAGGTTGCCCTGATTGGCCCAGTAAACGCTGGAAAATCCAGCTTGTTTAATCATCTCGTTGGTTCTGCCCGAGCGCTGGTCAGTGATCGGCCCGGAACCACACGGGATGTGGTCGAGCGTGGGGTGTTGATCGATGGAATGGACATCACATTTCTCGATACAGCCGGTGAGGGTGGAACCGACGATCAACTTGAGCAAGCGGGAGTGGAGCTGGGTCAGACTCTGAGCGCGGCCTCGGACCTTCGGGTTGTGGTGGTGCCCCAGGATCGTCCAGCCAGTGACGCGAGTGGCGCCATACTGAGACGGATGGAGGATGCTCCCCACTTGGTGGTTGGGACCTTCGGCGACAGACCTCGGCATCCCGATGCTCCTGAGGCCAGCTGGACGGTGGACAATGTCAGCGGGGCATACATTGAGGTGGTTCGAGACGAGATTCGCAAGGCGGTGGGATCAGTCTCCGTTCACTCACAGGGGGCGGTGGTTCTCAGCCAGCGTCAGCATGACCTATTCCGATCGGTGGCCAACCATTGCCAGCAGTCGGCCATGGCTTTGTCGGGTGCGCTGGGCCCTGCGGTGGCAGTCAGCGAGGTGATCGCAGCCATAGAACGTTTGGGAGAGTTGGAGGGAATCGACGCACGGGAGGCGGTTCTCGACCGTCTTTTTAGTCGTTTTTGTGTGGGTAAATAGACCTCGTGTCTCCAATGACCAACGGTTGTGGCATCCTGTCGATTCATTTGGGGGAGTCGTGCGAACGCTCTATGTGATGGACCCGCTGGACCGCATCGATGTGGCCGGGGATTCAACATACATGTTGATGCTGGAAGGCTGTCGTCGAGGCGGAACGGTGTTCTGGTGTGTGCCCGGCGATCTGTTTGCTTTGGGGGGCCGGTGTCATGCCAAGTGTTCCCAGGTCCAAGTGACGGAACAGGCGCCTTATTTTGATTCTGAATTGCCCCAAGATCGAGATCTTGGAGACTTTGATGTGGTGTGGATGCGAAAAGATCCGCCCTTTCATATTGGGTATATTTTCACTACCTATCTGCTGGACTTGGTGCCCCCGGAGACCTTGGTTTTGAACCCTCCGGAGAGCATTCGGAATGCCAATGAGAAGATGGTGGCCCTTCAGTTCCCCGATCTTGTACCGCCGACCCTTGTGACACGAGAGATCCGCCGGGCCTTGGCCTGGATAGCCGAGGCACCCGGAAAAATTGTGTTGAAGCCATGGGATGGCAATGGGGGTCGGGGTGTACTCGTTTCTTCCCATGGCGATGGCAATCTTCGTTCGATGCTTGAAGTGCTGACCGATGAAGAGAAGATTCACATCATTGTGCAGCACTACATTCCTGAAATTCGCCAAGGTGACAAGCGAATCATCTTGATTGATGGTGAGCCGGCCGGATGGATGAATCGGGTGCCTCAGCCGGGCGATCATCGGGGGAATATGCACACGGGTGCGGTCGTTGAGGCCGTCGATTTGAGTGAGTCGGATCGAAAGATATGTGCGGAGATTGGTCCGTGGCTGAAGGAATCTGGGTTGTTGTTCGTCGGTATCGATACCATTGGAACCGTCATGACTGAAATCAACGTCACATCACCCACAGGAATTCGTGAGATCAATCAACTCATGGGCACAAGGCTTGAGTGTGATCTGACCGATGCTGTCGAATCCAAACTGGCGGAACACCGTCAACGGGGTCTCAAATGAAACCATTGCGAATCTTTGGATTGGGTCTCTTGTTTCTCGCTCCTGCTGGAGCATGGGCTGGAGATGCAGAGGAAGAATTTGAAGATCCAACCTTCACCGGTGGAGCGGTAGAGTCGGTCGTCGAGGACATCGAAGACGAAAAAGCCATGCTGGAAGCGAGCGCTCAAGCTTCGGAGACCATCCGACCCTACCCGGACAAGGTGTATGAGGGTGCGCGGGTGCTGAACATGGATGTGAAGTTCGTGAACGCCTGCCATGAGGCCATCGAGCTTATCTTTGAGCGGAAATACAGCGAGGCCAAGACTGCTTTTGAAGACATTCAGAAGCGCTATCCGGGCACAGCACTGGCGCCAGTCGGTAAGGTCATGGTCTACCAAGCATTGATGCTGGAGAACCTCGATTTTCGGTATGAGAAACAATACGAGCTGGCATCCAATCATGCCAGACAGCAGCTGATGCAAGCGCTAGAAGTTCGCGGAAATGATGCCTGGGAGAACTTCATCCTCGGGGGAATTCTTGGCATTGATGCCATTCATTCCATGCGTCGAGAAAATTATTTTACCTCTTTGGGCCGAGCTCTTGAGGCCATGAAGGCCGTAGGCCGCGCCAAGGAATTGGCACCGGAATTTCCAGATTTGCTGCTGGGAGATGGGCTGTACAACTACTGGCGTACGGTCATCAGTCGCACCACTCGTGGGCTTCCTGACTTTGCAGACAATCGCTTGTTGGGCATCGAACAGCTTCGTACTGTTCAAGAAAACGGTGTCTTCTTGGGTCCGGCCGCCACCTTCGCGCTGACCTTTACTTGGATTGAAGAAGGAGCGAGAAAGCGGGCGACTGCTGAGGCCCTTCGCAACCACCGTGATTATCCAAACAATGTGGTCAACAACCTTCAGTTGGGCCGTCTGTACATGTACCGGCGCAACTATGTAGAGTCTGAACGCTTCTTCAATATGGTCATCGCATCATCGAAGGAGAATCGGCGTGCCCACTACTACCTGACTCGGATGCTTCTGCGGCAAAAGAGACTCGCTGATGCAGAACTTCATGTGAATCGGTATCTCGCTTTTAAGTTGAGTAATCGCGAGCGATCCAATGCGCTGATGCTCAAGTGCATGATCTACTATCGCCGCAAGGACTGGGATACGGCGGAACGCCTGGCCCAAGAAGCCTGGAAGATTGGCAAGCTGAAGCGAGCAAAGAATCGCCTGGCCAAGATCAGCAAGGCACGGGTCCGAGACGCAAACAGGAAGTGATCTTGGCTCGATATCCACAGCAATAGTGGACTCGGTGAGGCCATGAGGCACTTGGGCGAGATGATGGCGCCCTACAACTGAGCCTGTGATGTCTTAGACACAAAAAAGGGGAGCCAACAATGGCTCCCCTTTTTTTGTGGTGGCTGAGCCTATTCGGTCGGTGCTGGAATGTTGAGGTTCATGCCCAGGCTGAGCTTGATGCCGCCATTGAGTACATCCGCATTCGCGTCGCGAACATTCCGCCACTTGCTGGACATGCCATAGTGTTGGAGTGCTATGGAGCCGAGGGTATCGCCGCTCACCACTGTGTGTGTGGTATCGGGTCCGATGGGTGCTGCAGTGGCAACGGGCTCTATGACCTCGGCGACTGTGGCGGTGACCTCAATGGGCTCGGAAGGAACCTGCACATCAACACCATATTTGTAGCTGGTCGCGGACATGGAAGCGGCGTCAGAGACGGCTTTGTCGGTTCCTTCGACGGTGGTGGTAATGGTCGCCATTTCCATATCATTGAGGGGCGCGGGTGCGAGGGCAACTGTCTCAGCATTGGCCGATGTTCCACCAGATACGATGGCCACCAAGAGGAGGGCAGCTGCACATCCGCTGACAAGGGCCGTAGCGCTCGACCATAGGCGCACTCGCTTGTAGAGGGCCTGAACTTGAGAGTCGAGAACAGCATTGTCTGAACGAAGACGCTTGGCCTCAGCCCTCAGATTGCGAATCTCGCTTCGCTCACGGGCAGCGATGCGTACGCGATGTTCTTCTGCATCTTGAATTTGATTGCGGAGCGAGTTTTCTACCCGGTCTCGGAGCGGAGAAGGGACCAGCGCACCGTTGGCTTGGGAGGCGTCGAGCCGCTGTAGAGCTTCTTGCCATTGGCCTCTAGCGGCCAAGACTTTGCCCAAGAGCAGGGAGGCGTCGGAGTCGATGGGGTCGAGTGTCAGGAGCATCCGAAGACGGTCTGTCGATGGTGCGAAGCGACCTTCTTTGGCGAGGGTCAAGGCTTCGTCGTAGAGGCTGGACGGCGCGTCGATTTCTGAGTTGTCCAGAAGACGGGCGATTTGCTCGGTGGCTCCGCGGCCGCCTTGGCCACGGGGAGTCTCGTCAAAAGCGAGCACTGAAAGGTTGGACATGGGATTTCTCGGGGAGGGGAGGGGGGAACACGTCCTAAGCGGACACAGCGGGGAGCGACCCGAGCTCACGTGGAGTCTGGCACTACTCTTGACATAGCAAGAGCAGTCCATGAAGTAAAGAAATCCCTTGTATTGGTTCTCAGTTGGAAGTCAGATCTTCCGCTGCAACATCGATCGCCATGCGCGCAGAAATCACCAGACGATTCAGGGTATCAATCTGATTTTCAAACTGAACCAGATCCCGTAAGTTACCGGAAGCACTTATTGAAAATGAAGTTTCTTCAAGGTCTTCAGCAGCGCGTCGAACATCCTCTGCCGCCCCCTCTACTCGGGAGATCCTTACAGCCCACGCACCAATCTCATGGTTGTCTTGTGCTTGTGCCAATGTGGGTGTGCCGATGGTGCAAATCACCCACAAGAAGTGGCGCATTAGACGGGTGCTGTGCGACTTTTTGAGTCCAATAGCTCGAGCTTGACCAAAGAGAGGGCTCCTTGGGCCAAGCGCTTGAGTTCTGAACCCGTCGACAGTCCGAGAACTTGCCGGGCAAGGAACCTCGGACGCATATAGAAGCGGCGATGAGAGATCTTCAGCAGGTCTAAAATCTCTGCTTTGCTCAGGTGCTCTTCCCAACAAACGGGAACTTCGACGCCGCACAACGGGTCCTTCATCAAGCGATCCCAGCAGTCTGCAGCATACAGTCCCATCTTGGCACCATCTGCGAAGCTGTCTGTACCTGGGTAGGGCGAAAACACAGCAAACACGGCAAAGTCAGCATCGAGCTTGATCATTTCGTCTAGGTTGTTCAGTGCTTCGTCCATGGTTCGCTCATGGGGGCCGGCCAGCATGATGTAGGCCACAGAGCGCACGCCTTCTTCGCGGCACCACTTGAAGACGCGGTGGACGTCGTCGGTGTCACAGTGCTTGCCCCAGGCATCCAAGCCTTCGTTGTTCGCGGATTCCACGCCAAAGTGAATCTTTGTGCATCCGGTCTCTCGGCAGCGGCGGATCTGTTCCCGGGTGGTTCCGGCGATTGTGGTCTTGTAGCCCCAGCTGAACTTCAGTCCGCGGCGCTCGATGGCATCGCAGAACTTTAGGACCCACTGGGAATTGGGAGTAAACAGGTCGTCAATGAAGTGGGTCTCGGTAATTCCGAGGCTCAAACAGTGCTCCATCTCGTCCAGGATGTGGTCGATGTCTCGAATCCGGTACTGCTTCTTGTAGGTCAAGCAGAACGGACAGGAGTGGGGGCATCCGCGGCTGGTGATCGCGGTGGTGACCATGGGCTGCTTGGTGCCGGGTAGGTAGTAGTCCTTGTACCGGCTTCGGCTTCGATCGGGCCATGGGTAGCGGGTGAGGTCCTTGGTAGAGGGAAGCTCCGTGTTTCGCACCACCTCTCCGTCTGCGGTCTTCCACCATACGCCGGAGATTCCAGAGAAGTCGCGGCCTTGATCGTGGGCTTTGATAATATCAAGGAACGGATCCTCTCCATCGCCGGTGACCATTCCATCGATGCCTTCAATTTGAATGGCATAATCGGGGAACATTGCGCAGTGCGGTCCGCCCAGAATTATCTTGGCGCTTGGATTTAGCTTGCGCACGAGATTGATGGTCATCTGAACATCAGGCAGGGAATGGGTATACGCCTCGATTCCTACGAGATCGAGCGGATACCGCTTGAGCATCAGCTCGAAGTCTGGGTAATCCAAGTCGTCTACGACCGGGTCACAGATCTCAGCGATGTAGTGGCTTCTCTTTTCTACGGCTGCCTGAATGTGCATTAGGCCGAGCGGAGGGAAGCAATACACACCGTGTGCATGGGCCTTTGGAATGCCTGCCCAGACACGAAGTCGTTCGGGAGGATTGATGAGTGTGACGCCTGCCATGATTTACCTCAAGAGGAACGAAGGAATGCCGGGATTAGTAACTTCCAGGGGATGAACAACGGGACTTCCTTTCGATATACCTCATATTCCTCACCGAAGACTGCGATGAGTTGTGGTTCTTGTCGTACTACCTTCTCAAACAACGACCCCGTGAGAAGCAGTGGTACTAGGATGAAGCAGAAACTGAAAGAATTCAAGACAAAACCGATCGAAAGCACACCCAAGAGTTTTCCGAAGATGCTGGGGTTTCTGCTGTACGCATAGATTCCGGTGCGGGCCAACCGGGTCGTGCGGCCTGCAGTAGGGGACGGTGAGCCCGCCCCTAAGCGGGTGAGTTGCTCGTAGGTCCAGAGCCACAAGATGGTACCGACTATCAGGCTTGCAGCGGCAATAAATAGATGTGCGGGTTGTGGTAAGAACCCAGCTTCAAAGCCTAAAATGGCATCTAATTTTAAGGCAATTAGAGCGATCAAGAAGGTGAGAGGAAACAATACCGGGATATATACTTTCGCGACCATATTGAGAATGGTCGGCCGTAGAACTGCTCGGAAGATTGCGTTCATAATTGATACGATGGGTGGAGAATGAGTCAATGTCCACTAACGCAGCCGCTGGTCTATGGTTTGGTGAGCCTCTTGTTTGGGGTGGCTTGCGGCAGAGATTCGATCCTTGAAGCGGTAGACGAGATGGAGCAAATCGAAGGATCGGCTGTGACTTTGGACCCGACGGACGGGCAGCCCATGGAGGGCACTGCCGAGGAGCCGGAGCCCGGGATACCGGAGGACCCAACACCAGCGCCCCCTGGTACAGAAGAATTTCCAGCACCCCCCAAGGGCAAGGATGGGTTGGGTCAGCCCAAAGAGCCAGACCCTGGGGTACCGGAAGACCCAGAGCCCGCTCCAGCAGGTTCTCCTGGAGGGGCTCACCATGCCAACAAAGAGGGCGGTAAAGAAGCCGAAGGCCCCTTTGTAAATATTCGAGGCCGGGTAGATGCGGAGGGTGGAGAGGGCAAGATTCGCATCGACCTCTTTGATGGCGATCAACGAAATGTTGCTGGCCCGCGGCCCAAGGTGGTGGGTGTTCATGAGATTGACTCCCCAGGGCCCTTTGAGATCTCAATTCCTGCTTCGGATAAGCGGGTGTGGATTGGTGCCTATCGGGACGAGAATGGGAACAACCGTCCCGACAAAGGTGAGCCTGCCGGCTGGTATTCAAGGAATCCGGTATTCTTAGATTCTCAGCCGGACCCGGTGGTGGTCGTGCTCACAGTAGAAGGCAAGTCGAGCGGCTTGGGCCTGGACTTTGGTGAGCAATGATCGGTGTCGTCATCCCCTTTCACAGCCAGCGAGAGGCCCTATCCGAAGCGATTCGGTCGGTCGGTAGCTGTCCTGTGGTCGTAGTGGACGACTCTGTTGCGGGTGGTCTGGTCATCGATGGTGTGACGGTACTGCGCACCGAGGGAGAGCAAGGCTTTGCATCGGCTGCAAATATGGGACTGGCCCACTGGGAGGCCCAGGCTGTAGAGCGTGTCTTGCTTCTTAATGACGATGCGGCGTTGAGACCTGGTGCGATGGATGCGCTGAGGGAAGCCTGGACCGAACAGGACGGGGCGCTGGCGCCGGTGGTGTTTGAACCCGATGGTCCGGTTTATGGCATTGATATCGGCCGTTTTGGGCGGGTTCGATTGCGAAGCTCGCCGGGAGCAGTGGGGGCGCTCAGCGGGGCGGCCATGTTCTTGAGAAGTAGCGAGCGTTTCGATCCAGGGTTTGTGCATGGCTTCGAAGACATCGAGCTGTGTGCTCGGCTGCGCTCCAAGGGTCTGCAGGTGCGGGTGATTCCTGGCGCGGAGTGTGACCACGCGGCTGGGGCTACGGTCTGCCGAAAGAGTCGGCTCGCTCAACGGCGCGCGATGGCAGGTCATTTGCGCTGGGTGGGCGGAGGTGTCCCGGGTGCGATCGCCATTGGGCTGGGTCTGGCTCAGGTTGTCCGTGAACGGGGCCCAGCAGAGCGAATACTCGGAGTGCTGGATGGGGTTCGAGACCACTTCACTGCGTCGGTGAGTTCTTCGCTTCAGCGTTGAGCTTTACCGCGGTATCGATCGCTTCGATCAGGGCGGGCTCGAGAAGAACCAAGTAGAGCAAGACCTCTCGCCGCGCTTCGTGCAATGCACCACCTTCTACGGTCGGCTCATCCGACCAGAGGCCACCAATATTGAGTGGTGCCCGAGCCCAGTCAGAGGACCCTCGAGTGAGCACTGAGTATTGGCCGGGATCGTAGATTGTGCCCACAAGCGCGCGGAAGTCACCCGGGTTTCCGACGGGGTCCAGACGATTTCTGAGGAAAAACACAGCGTCAGCGAGCAATGCTTCCTGGGTGGGAGAGAGGGTATTAAGAAACTCTTGTTGGGCTTCAAGTACCGCTCGAATCCCCTGAAGCCGAAGCTTCAACAGCTCGCGCTCTCGTTCTCCTCCAGAGCGCATTTCTTTTAGGTCATGGGTGAAGTTGACCATGGCCGGATGGTCGACTTCTCGCCCATTTGCGAGGTGTTCCCAGATGTCATCGTAGACCGAGCGTTCTTCGCCGGTCCAGCGCAGCGAGGCACTTTTCTCGGCCTCAACGATGCGGTCTCTTCGATTTTCAGCCAGGGCGTGGAGCTCTCTCAGACGGATGAGCTGTCCTTCCGACAGATCGAGATGAAGCAGCCAAATGAGTATCCGAACCCGCTGAACTTTTGGCTCGAAGGCGGGCAAGGCGGGGATGTCGTACAGCAATTGATACAGGGGCGGTTGTTGGGACCGATCCAATGCACCAATGGTTTTCTCAGTGGGCAGAGGGCGCGGCTCCGGAGTACACCCAAAGAGGCTGATCCCCAAGCTGATCCCGATGCAGGCTAAGGTGGTTCGGTATTTCATAGGAGTCCTACTGTAAGATGACGCGGCCGCGAATGCCGAAGATGCGTGCAAATCAAACGCCCCCGACAGCGTTTGCCGCCATAGCTGCGTTGGCACTGGCCGTGCTTCTCACTTGGCCGGTGGTTTTGTTCCCGACCAAGCTCCTGTTGGGCCACCCTGGAAACGACACGTGGAACCATGTCTGGGGATATTGGTGGGTGTCGGAGGCTTTTATACAGGGAGAATGGCCCGCATGGACCGATCTCTTGTCGTATCCGGATGGCGGAACCCTCTACTTTATCGACACCGTGCAGGCCCTGCTGGTCACCCCGATTTACATGCTGGTCGGTCCTGCCATGGCCTTCAATATGGTCATTGTTTTTGGGTTTGCTCTGTCGGCGTGGGGCTCTTGGTTGTTGGCGTATAAGCTGACCGGTGATGCGGTCTCGAGTGGCATCACCATGGTTATCTATGGTGCATCGCCGCACTTGTTGGGCCAGGCTTACAATGGAATCTCGGAGACCATGTGTGCGGGCTGGCTGCCCATTGCGCTGTGGTCCTTTCTGCACTTTCTGGATCGCCCAACTTGGCGACGAGCGGTCGGATTGGGTTCGGCCGTGGCCATCACTATGCTGACCAGCTGGTACTACGGATTGTTCGCGGTCTTTGCCATCGCGGTCGTCTTGATCTGGCGTGCGGTGTACCAGCCGTGGATTCAGCCTTGGGTTCGCAGCCTGTTTCGGTTGACTGGGGCGACCGTGGTCGGCCTTCTCTTGGTCGGTCCTGCTCTTCGCTTGTTTCAGGGGTCTCTCGATGCCCCCGATGCGCTCGTGACCCGTGATCCCGAGTTTGTCGCGGCCAGCTTGCTGTACCACAACATCACGGACATCGTGGCCTTCTTTGAGCCCACCAAGGTACCGAGTCCGGACCTGCTCACCATGTACGGTGAGGAGCTGGTGATCGTGATTTACCTGGGCTGGGTTGGTATATTCCTGGTGGGCTATGCGCTCCTTGCCACACGCCGCCATCGAGAGTTTGGCCCGTGGCTTTGGCTCGGACTTGTATTCTTCATCTTCTCGTTGGGACCGTATTTGAACGTGAACGGAGGCATGTTTGAGATCGATGGCCGCCGAGTACCGCTGCCTTTCTTGCCGCTCTTTGATGCTCTGCCATTGTTCAGTCGCATCTCCCACCCGTTCCGGTTCGTGGTCGGCGTGAGCCTGGCAGTTAGCGTGCTGGCCGCCCATGGCCTGCGCCACATGACCCGACACACAGGCATGCGAGCTCGGCTTGGCTTGGTAATCGCGCTCTCTGTATTGGCCTTGGCTGAGTTTCGGTATGGATCACCCGCGACCCTCCCGGTTCCGGTGTCTGACGCGGCGATTCCCATGGCCTACACCGAGATGGCCGCAGATCCGGAGCCTGGAGCTGTGCTCGATCTGCCCATGGCCGTTCCAAATCTTGAGCGGGCGGTGTACGTCTGGTATCAGACAGAGCACGGTCGGCCGTTGCCATGGGGACTCAATGAGCCCATGCCTGAATTGTTGTTGAGAAATCGCCTTACGGCGACGCTGATTCGGCTGGAGGCCAACCGGGCGAAGTCCCTGCCGCCGAATATGCCAGAACTCGACCTTGTGATTGGCTCTCACGCGCTGGCCCGGCAGGGTTTTCGTTACATTGTGCTCCATGAGCGTTTGTACCCAGAATTTAAGCTACGTCAGGTTGAGGCGGTTCTCATTGGATTGTTTGGAGCCCCCCGAAGACATCCTTCGGACGGGCTTCAGGTGTACACCTTGTAGGTGACATAGGGTTGTTGTGTTGCGACGTGTTCTGATTTCTTGTGCTGTTCTTCTCATCCTTTCGGTGTTCTACCTGGGGGTGGGCGCGGCCATGACTTGGCCGATGGTCAGCGAGATGGACCGCCAGGTGATTGGCGGCGGCGAGTTTGGTGGATGGTTGTGGCGAATTTGGTGGCACTTTCAAGAGATTGAGGCCACCAGCGCCATGAACCTAGACACGTTCGAAACCCTTCGCCACTTGGTGGGCTTGGGCCGTTACCCGGAAACCGGAAACGTGCTGGATGTTCTGCTCATCAGCTATCCACTCGAACAGTGGCTGGGCTTTCCCTTTCACCACAACATCAAGGTATTGCTGATTCTGCTCGGCAATGGGCTGTGTGGCTATGGCTTGGCCCGCCAGTTCACGGACAGTCGAATGGTCGCTTGGGCTGCGGGGTGTGTGGCGGTGGTCAACCCGCTGGTCATTGTGGACATCAACGGCACGGGCCTGCGTCAGGTGCTGCTCTGGTGGCTGCTCTTGTTCCCGATCAGCCTGATGCGGGCCACCCGGACGCGCACCGTGTTGGATGGGGCTGTGGTGGGGCTGCTGTTCACGCTGGTGAGTGCTTTTTATTGGTTCTACGGTTTGTTTGCCGCAATGTTTGGTCTGATTTGGCTGGGGTGGTGGTGGTGGAGCCATCGCCCATCGTGGCGGACGTCGCTTCGGTGGCTGCTCTCCGCCGCAGTGGTCGCGAGTCTCGGTTTGGTGTTGTTCTTGCTGCCCTATTTTGCCGCTGGCGCAACCGACCCCATGTATTCCACCATGGCCAGCCTTCCTGAGTTGAGTTTTTTCCTGGCGTTTCCCTCCTATGACACGGTTGCTTCCGCCCCGTTGAGGCCGATGACCTACGAGGAAAACGTTCTCAGTTCTCTGCGCCGTGTGATCGTGAGCTCTTGGCCCGCAGATCATGTGATCAACCCGTGGCATGGGGTGAAGGCCTTTCCGGCCGTGGTGTTCGTGCTGGGCGTGTTGCCCTGCTTGTTCATCCGCCGCGCCCGTGTCTGGTTGGTGGTGTGGTGTATTTTTTGGGTGGGAACCATGGGGCCGTTCCTCAAGCTGGGCGCGGACCGGGACAGCACCGATGTGATCTTTTTGGGGAGCAATGTGGTGCGCATGCCCTGGGCCACCATGTTCCAGTGGGTCCCCGGAATGTCGCGAATGTTCGCCCCATACCGAATGAGCTCCATGATGGTTGTGGCCTCCGTGGTGCTCTTAAGCATCGGCCTTCACGCCATTCGGGGTCGCCGACGGAGTCTGGTTGCTGCATTGGCTGGCCTGGGCGTGTGCCTCCAGCCGTTCTGGCACATTGATACGGGTCCTGTGGCAGAAGGAGTGCAGAAGCCGCCCTTGTGGAGAATCCCCGGTGTGGTGAGTCCCTTTGATGTGCCGGATTGGTATCGTGGCCTGGGCTGGGACTCGAGAGAGGGGATCATAGAGCTCCCTCTTGAGCAGCAGCAAGATCTGATGTGCGTCTACCAAGTATTCCATGGCCAGAAGCTGTATCGATCCTGGGCGGGCGCCCCAGCGGTACCGCCACTTCTGAGAAAGGAGGGCGGTGGCGAAGCTGGGGACCGACTCCGCTGGTTGGCGGAAGGGGAAGTGGAGCACGGGTTGTTGGGCGATCAGCTGATGTCCCTCTCTCGCACACCTCTCGAGACAGATTTTCAGGCGGTGCAAGACGTAGACTTGGCGTCTTTAGTGGACGGTGGACCGTATCGTTGGATGATCGTTCATGAGCGGGGCTATTATTTGGTGGATCCCCACGAGGGCGGTGTGTTGTATCGAGACGCCATCAGGCGGGTTGGTGAGCGCCTAAACTTGAGCCCGGTAGAGGTCTATGAGTATGGCCTGGACGTGGCTGAAGATACCCACCTGACCCGAGAGGTTGCGCCGGCCTGGATCCCCATGGCTGGCAAGGACGTAAGTGTTCCGCTCGATCAGATTCCGCGCCGAATGATGATGGCGATTTTTGATCTTAGTCCATGGCGAGAAGCCATTGGAGACATTGAACTTCCAGCGCTGAAGCCCGAGACCCCACTTAAGCCTGGTGACGGTAAGCCCAACCTTCCCCCGCCTCCGCAAGGCCCGCCTCCAGAGTCTCCTTGACACTGTTCGATCCACATGGCTTGATCTCAGTTGTTGAATGTCAGCCCAAACCGGAAATTCGATGCGCCTAGCCTTTGTCCCCCTCGCAGCATTTCTCGGAATGACCGGCTGCATCGCTGCAACCCGAACCACCGTAAAGCTTGTCCAGGCGGAAAAAAACATGACCGCCGCTCGGGATGCGGGAGCGCAGGAACGGGCGGTATATGCATGGACGCTGGCCGATGAGTACATGAAGAAAGCCCGTGACGAATGGGCCCGCTCAGACTTTGAAGCCTCCGAATCCATGGTGAAGAAGGCCAAATATTGGGCCGATGAGGCGGCCTCCATTGCGCGTGCTGCTCCAATTCTCTCCAAAGAGGCAATGGAGGACGATGCTTTGTTCGACGAAGAGGCAATGGAGGACGATGCTTCTCCGGATGTTTCCACACCTACTGAGGCCGTGCCTGAAGCTGGAGTGTGGCAGTGATTAGGTGGTTTCTATTGGCTGGTTTGGCCGGCTGTATTCAAGCGGCGAAGCTCCCCGGGGAGCACACGATCCTGAAGCTGCATTTGGAACAAATGGCCATGGACAAGTGGGCCGAAGAGTGCGCGCCCCGAGAGTCGGCCCTTGCCATCTCTCATGCGGAGTTCGTGCTGATTGAATTTGATCAAGGGGACGTGCGCCGTGCCACAGAGCACATGGCGGTCGCCCGTGAGAATGCGGAGGATGCGGTTGCCAAGGCCGACAAATGCCGACCGAAGGACCGGGACGGGGATGCAATTTGGGATCACCAGGACAAGTGTCCGGATGAGCCTGAAGATTACGATGGCCACCTCGATGAGGATGGCTGCCCGGATTACGACAGGGACGAAGATCTCATTGAAGACTCCGTCGATCTATGTCCGGACGAGCCCGAGGATCGGGATGACTTTGAGGACGAGGATGGTTGTCCAGAAATGGACAATGATGCGGACGGCATTCTTGATGCAGACGATGCTTGCCCGAACGATCCGGAGACCATGAACGGGTATCTCGATTCGGATGGTTGTCCGGATGAGGGGCCGAAAGGCGTGAACATCACCAAGGATCAGATTGTCATCGATGATCAGATTTTGTTCGATACCGGCAAGGCAAGGATCAAGCCCATCAGCCATGGAATTCTGAATGCGGTGGTGTCTGTGCTCACGGACTATCCAAAGATATCCGTGCGGATTGAAGGTCATACCGACTCACAGGGCTCCAGCTCATCCAACAAACGCTTGAGCGACAAACGGGCCGCTTCGGTTCGTGAATACCTCACGGGTCAGGGAATTGAGGGTGGACGCCTTGCGTCTGTGGGTCTGGGTGAAGAGCGTCCGATCGACACCAACCGGACTCGATCGGGGCGGGCAAACAACCGACGGGTAGAGTTCCATATTACGGGTGGGCAAGACTAATCCCGCTCGTCTAACCTCTGAGGAGGCGCCCGATGCGCCCCATGGGTGGTGCCCCGGCGATGGCCAGGCCACCCTCGGTTAGTTGTTTGACGAAGTCCACCAGTGCATCTTTCGATGGTTCGCCGATGTAGACCCCGTTTGCGCCACAGCTTTGGGAGAGCTCTTGGGGCTCCTTGAGGCGGCCAGACCAGTCGATCAGGCCCACCAGGGATTGGTTTCCTCCATCGGTCTTGATTTGGCGTGCAAGTCGCAAGGCAGGCTTTGTTCTTCGTCCTACACCGACCAATACGATGCTGGGTCGCTGGGTGCGGATGTGTCGCAGTGCACCGTCGATGGAGCTTATGGGGTGAATGGTATGGGTCTCACGCAGGCCGTCTACGAGCTTGAGTCGGCGGTGTGTCTTGGGTTCGACGATCACCAGTGTTGGGTTCATTCTCTCTCCAACAAGAATGAACGAAGCTCGGAGCCGGTGGCGGGGTAGCCGGTGAACAGCTCGAATGCGAGGGCGCCTTGATGGGCGAGCATGCCGAGACCATTGTGGAACTGGTGCCCTGCTGAGGTGACGCTGAGCCGGCAAGGAGGGTCATCCATCCAATAGTTGATGTCGATCCATGAGGCGTTCGCGTCGAGGGCACCGGGGTCGAATGCTGCCACCACCTCTGCCGCAGGTCCGCTGGTACAATTCACTACCAAGCGGCTGGATGTCGCGTGAGCCACAAAGTCTTCGGCGGTCAGCTTGGCCGCGTCAATGATGGCCCGCTCATAGGTGTGTGCGAGGGCGCTCGCAGCGTCAGTGGCTCGGGACAGTGTTCGGTTGAGGAAGGTGACTCGGTCCGCACCCCTATCCAACAGTCCGGAGGCCACAGCACGGGCGGCTCCTCCGGCCCCGAGAATGATGGCGTGGAGGCCGCTTGGGTCTGGCCCACCCTCCTCGGCGAGACTGCGGACAAACCCCTCTCCATCGGTGTTGTAGCCCATCAAGATGCCATCCATCTGGGTCACAACATTCACAGCCCCTACTTCCCTGGCGGCAGCTGTGGCCGAATCGAGGTGTGGAACAATTGTTTCCTTGAAGGGAACCGTGAGATTCACGCCAGCTAAATCCATTACGCGAACCAAGTCGGCGACTTTATTGGCCTGGTCTGGATGGACATCGAAAGCGAGGTACACCGCATCAATGTCGAAGCGGTGGAACAGGGCGTTGTACATGGCGGGTGACAGAGAGTGCCGTACCGGATGCCCGACGAGCCCAAAGACTCGGGTGTGGCCGCTAATGGCGGATCGCTTCACTGGTTGAGCACTGCGGTGGCTTGGACCACATCCATCTGGATTTGTTGAACCAATTCAGATGGGCTGGTGAAAGCGATTTCGCCTCGGAGGCGCTCGATAAAAGCGACCTCCATCTCGGACCCATACAGATCTCCTGAGAAGTTGATCAGGTGGACCTCCACCAGAAAGCTCCGCCCATCAAAGGTGGGACGGGTTCCCAGATTGGCCACGGCATCGAGCCACTGCCCTTGGTTGCTCCGTGCACGTACAGCGTAGACTCCTCTCGTTGGAATGAGCTCAGAGTCGGTCTCTAGGTTTGCAGTCGGAAACCCGATCGTACGCCCGCGAGCATCTCCACTTACCACCGTCCCGCGAATGAGGTGTGGGCATCCGAGCCACCCAGCGGCCTCCGCGACACGACCGTCGACGACCGCCGCCCGAATGCGGCTGGAGCTCACCGTCTCACCATTCATCATCAGGGGCTGGACTTGGACGATCGGGATGTTGGGAAAGGCTGTGCGCACGGTATCAACATCACCTGTTCTTCCCTGCCCAAAACGAAAATCGTAACCAACGACCAAGCCCACGGGTTTGATCCGGGTGGCCAAGACTTCATCCAGGAACCAGCTGGGTGGATGTTGAGCAAAGGAACGCGTGAATCGTTCGACCACCACTTGGTCCACGCCCAGTTCACCCATGATGCGCACCTTGTCCGTCCAGGTTTGAATGCGGGGAGCGTGATGGGCGGGGGCCAAGACGACACGGGGCGGTGGGTCGAATGTGTACACCGCGGAAG